>QNAF01000014.1 GCA_003641405.1 Candidatus Zixiibacteriota bacterium
CCCAAGAACAGCGTATTACCCTTTACCAGAATCTCGTCGTTGTCTGAGATTTTCAGTTGGCGGTGGTCGAGCACAGCCGGTCTTGAAGGGTCATTTGCTGTCGAAGTTGCCACTTGCGAGGCCATCTCGGTCAGGCCGTAGGACCTGAATATGGGCAGTCCGGACAGTTGAGCCTCATTGACCAGGCCAGACGGAATGCTGCTGCCGCCAAGGAGTATGGCTTTTAGACCAATCGGCTTGCCTGTGTGTTTGCGCAATTCGTCAAGCAGGCGACGAAGTTGTGTTGTCACGAGCGACAAATGCGTGATATTGTGTTCTGCAATTTGGACAAGGAGGCTGTCGGCTTGTGATGCCATCACGATAGTGCCGCCGCCAAGGAGACAGCGAAACAGAATGCCGAGGCCACCGACATGGTATAATGGCAGCGATAATAGCCAGCGGTCGCCCGGTCCCACCGGAATGTTCTTGTTCGATCCCAGCGCGCTATAGTAGTGGTTGCCGAATGAGTGTAGCACGGCCTTGGGTGTGTTAGTGCTTCCGGAAGTATGGATGATGGTTGCAGGTTGATCGAATTCGATCAGGTTGTTACCAGGAGCATCGTTGCACGGCTGATCGGAGGAAAGATCAAGCTCTATCTGGTTCAGACTGGGCAGCAGGTGCTGAGAGTCGCCTGGCGAGCATCGGATCTGGTACTTGCAGTCGATTCTCTCGGCCTGTTGAGTGAGTGCTGATGTTGGATACCGTGTATTGAGGGGGCAGGCGATAGCTCCAAGACGCCAGAGAGCGAGAAGCGTCAGAACGAACTCGAATGAGTTACGCTCGGCGATTGCGATGCGATCACCAGCGCTGATGCCTTCCGTCCTGAGTAGGCCAGTCACGTGACTTACCTGCCTGTCGAGTTCCCGGTAGGTAAGCAAGTGGTTCTCATCCGCCAGAGCAGTCTGGTCGCCGAAATTGCCGGCAGCGGTAGCCAGTGGGCAACGGACCTTAGCCAAGTTTCACCTCACTCAGACAAGAGTTGTCGAGCTTCGATGCCGCGGTCGCAGCCTGTTCTATGGAGATTGTAGCGCCGTCAATCAGTATGCGCTCCGTTGTCACATCATGTTTGAACCATCGCCCGGTATCCAGTCCAACCGGCGTGCCGGGCGTGCCAAAGGCCGCAGCCAACTGGCTTAGAGCGGCTATCCCGACCGTGCTTTCAAAGGTCGAAGAAACCACGACCTTGATCATATGCTTGTTTGCCGTGCGTGCAAATTGCGCCGCTTTCTCGAACCCGCCGAGCATGGTCGGTTTCAGAATGATGGCAGCAATGCCCGGTATGTCCGGCAGATTGCCGGGATCTATGTTCATGAGCGATTCGTCCAGCGCCACCGGCATATCCGTGCGGCTAAGGAGTGATGACAGTTCTTGAACGTCTGCAAGTGGTTCTTCGATATACTCAATCACACAGTTCTCAACGCTCTCTGCAAACTCAATCGCCTGCTTAAGATTCCAGGCACGGTTGGCGTCCAGACGGAGGGTTGCGCGGTTTTCCAACGCTTCGCACACGTCCCTGACAAGCTCAACGTCTTTCTTGACGCTCCGGCGGCCGACTTTCAGTTTCACGGCTTTGTAGCTATTGCGCATTGCCTGATGGGTTTCAGCGATGGCGTCATCTGCGGAGTCAATCAGCGCGTTCACTGCTACAGTAGATGCGGGATCGGTGGTGAGCAATTGACATAGCTGACATCCTTTGTGGTGGGCCAGAAGATTCAGTGTAGCCATCTCGATTCCGCATTGTACCGAAGGAAACAAGTTGTACCTGCCAAGCCACTCTCCAAATGCACCATCCAGTTGGACTAAATTCGTCGGAAGGTCCTTCTGATCAAGGGAAGGCAGAAACGTGCGAAGCTGCCTGAGGGCATCGTCTATGTTCTCGTTCGAGAATCCCGCAAGTGGTGCTGTTTCTCCCCAGCCGACAGCATCACTGTCAGAGACCATGAGGATAAGGAAGCCTTCGCGATAGTCTGTCGAGCCGTCCCTTACCGCAAGAGGACGGCAGAGAGGCAGGCGGTATGCGAATAGCTGGGTGCGATTGATTTTCATAGGAGCCACCCAATTGACAGCAACAAGCAATAGACAAACAGAAGTCTGCCTGTGGCCGCAAGAGTGTTGTTGAGCGCCGCTCCTTTTATGTGGCGAATCTGTCCAATCGCCGGCAGTGCCAGGAAGAGCGCGCCGGTTGAGATCAGCAGATACGGGGTCATGTCCCACCACAGGACAAGCACATCCGGAATGAATAGAGCGGCCAGAATGCAAAAAACATACTCGGTCACAGCGAATCTTCGTCCGAATCGAACAGCGAGCGTTTTCTTTCCCGCGATGCGGTCGCCTTCAATGTCTCTCAGGTTGTTGACTGTAAGAATCGCCACCGAGAGAAATCCCGGAGCCAATCCGGCAATAATTACCGGCATGGTGACTGTCAGGGTTTGCACATAATAGGTCCCGGCAACTGCAACCGGTCCAAAAAAGATCAGCACGAAAATATCCCCGAGTCCGTGATAGGCCAACGGGTAGGGTCCGCCCGTATAAAGGACACCGAACAGGATCGAGAACAGTCCGATTGCAACTACCGGCCAACCACCGCGCCACACAAGGTAGGCACCAACCAGCAAGGCCAGCCCAAAGGCCAGCGCCGTTGCTCTTTTCATCGTCTCCGGAGAGACCAGTCCTGCCTGTGTCGCACGCACAGGACCAAGGCGCTCGCCGGAATCTGTGCCTTTGCGGAAATCGAAATAGTCATTTGCGAAATTGGTGCCGACTTGTATGAGCAGTGCACCGATTGCTGCCGCTATAGCCGAAAGAAGATGAAAGCCGCCATCGACATATGCGGCTGTCGCGCCGATCATGACCGGTGAAACGGCCGCAAAAAGAGTCTTTGGCCGCGACGCCTGAAGCCATACCTGAAACCGCGACTGGCTCACATGATTCCTTATGGCTGTCGGGGGAACTTGGAGAAATTCGGTTTGCGCTTCTCGTTGAAAGCGTTGCGACCTTCCTGGCCTTCTTCGCTCATATAGAAAAGCATGGTGGCGTTGCCGGCTAATTCCCGAAGACCGGCCTGTCCATCGCAGTCGGCGTTCATGGCCGCTTTCAGGCACCGGATAGCCATGGGCGAGTTGGCCAGTATCTCACGGCACCACTGAACGGTTTCTTCTTCGAGCCTGTCCAGAGGTACGACGGTGTTGACCAGTCCCATGTCGAGAGCCTGCTGGGCATGGTACTGACGGCAGAGGAACCATATCTCTCTTGCTTTTTTCTGACCAACGATTCGTGCCATGTAACTGGCTCCATAACCGCCGTCGAATGAGCCGACCCTGGGGCCGGTCTGCCCGAATATGGCGTTGTCGGCTGCTATCGTCAGGTCGCACAGAAGGTGAAGCACGTGTCCGCCGCCGATGGCGTACCCGGCGACCATGGCGATGATGGGTTTGGGGCAGGTGCGCATCTGTCGCTGGAAATCGAGCACGTTGAGGTGATTAACGCCACCTTCATCCCGGTAACCGGCGTCACCTCGAATCCTCTGGTCACCGCCGGAGCAGAACGCTTTTTCGCCTTCGCCAGTCAGGATCACAACACCGATATCCGGGTCCTGACGAGCGTTTTCGAGAGCTTTCGACATCTCCGAAACTGTCTGCGGTCGGAAAGCGTTGCGGACTTCCGGGCGGCTTATCGTGATTTTGGCGATGCCTTCGAACTTGTCATACTTGATATCAGCAAACGAATCTGCTTTGACCCACTCGAATCTGCTCATGCTCTCCTCAATTTCTCCGAGTCAGGAACTTTGCGGCCTGTTCGGCGAACTCAGCCGGTCTGTCAAAATGCGTGTTGTGACCGGCACCGTCAATTATAGCCACTTGTCCGTTAGGACACAAGTCGGCCATTTCCTCGGCGAGAAGGCGGAACTTGGCGTCCTGCTCCCCCGCTACAAAGAGAATCGGCGAATCGACGTTCTTGAGATCACCCCACAAGGATGGCTGCACACCGGTGCCCATGCGTTGTAGTGATCGCACCAGCCCGCGTGTGTCGCATTCGCCCCGATGTTCCATCATGCGCTGGAAGCGGTCGCTGGATTTGTCAACCGACGCAAACAGGGGTTGGTTGTACCAATCTGTGAGAAAACTGCCAAAGTCGTCGTTGATCAATGAATCAACGAGCCGTTCATCGCTGGCAATACGCTCAGCACGCTCCGATTTGGTTTGCAGTCCCGGCGAACCGGACTCAATCACAAATCTGTCAAACCATTCAGGATGATGCACTGCCAGGTATAGCGCCAGCCGGCCGCCCATCGAATAGCCGATAACACTGCAATTGTCGATGTGCAGTGAGTCCAGCAGTTTTACAATGTGTCGGGCGCATTCTTCCATGCGGTAGCTGTCGTCGTCGAGCGAAAGGGAAGAACCGTGTCCCGGCAAATCCACAAGCAGATGTGCGGTTCGGCCCGGATCAACCTCAGAGTCAACCGGTTTGGTAATCCCGTTCCAGTCATTCTTGCAGCCAAGGAACCCATGAAGGTACAGTATGGTTGGATTCTGTGGGTTGCCATCGAGTTGATATGCGAGCTCGGGTTTGTCTCCCATAGCGATCAGGCTTCCTCGATGGCTTTATGGATATTCAGAATCATCTCGCTGTACCGCTGGAGATTTGTTTGACGGTCGATGGTGATTTCGATTATGGAGGAACTACGAGAGCCTGTCGCTTTGGCAAGGGTGCTGCCGAACGGCTCGACGTACGAGCCATTTGTAGGTTCGACAGGAAAGTATGACAGGTCGAACATCTGCGCCGCGTTTTGGAACGTCATTCCGTGCGGGGCTACAAAAAACTCTTTGCAGATATCCCCGGTTTTTTCTATGGGGAGAAACTCGAATATGCCACCACCGTTGTTGTTCATGATGACCACTACAACGGGAGGGTCGGCGTTTCTCAGAAGCGCCAGTGAATTAAGATCATGCAGAGCCGCCAGGTCGCCGACCAGTGCAACAACAGGTTGCCCCGGGCCGGCGGCGTAGCCCGTGGCGGAAGCGATGGTACCATCGATCCCACTGGCTCCACGATTCGCAGCAACATGCATGATGCTTCGGTTTTTCGGGGAGTACTTGTCGAGTTCTCTTATGGCCATGCTGCTGGCACTGAAGAGAGCGTACTCTTGCGGCAGTTTCTGCACCAGGCAACGAGCAATTTCTGCACCCGGTGGAGCAGTTCCGCTGCCCTGAAAACCCTCAAGCAGTGTGTCAACAGCATCGGTTGCCTGCTTCCATTTGTTAGCGAATGAGAGGCAGTCCGGCGTACACAGGTCTGCGGAAGCCTTGTGACAGAATGTGACCAGATCACACTCTATCTTCCGGGTTACTCGGTGGGTCGGATCAAGTCTGTCAGGTGAATCGTTGACGACGATGTAGTCTGAAGGTTCCGCGCTCTTGATGAATTGCAGGAGTCGTTTGGATACAAACTGTCTGCCCAGGTGCAGCACGACTGATGGTCGCACACTCTCGGCGAACTTGTCAGAGTGCAGAGCCAGGTCGTAATAGTGAGTGATTTGCTCATCCGACACACTTCGAAGCCCCGACGTTACATCCGGCAGTGTTGGCCAGCCAAGTTTGCGACTGAATTCTAACACAGCCTTGCGCTGGGCGTCGCTATCAAGTCGCCCGACAACCAGTATGCCGCGATCAGTTGTGTTGAGAGTGGTAACGATCTCTGCAATCGATTCGTCTGTGGCTGCTATGTGTGGAATCGGATAGTTTGTATATGGCGACGATGATTCCGACCAATGGCGCATCTCTTTTGGGGCTGACAAGTCCGGGACTTTCTCAGGGGGACCCAACGGCTCGCGGAACATGCAGTTAAGGTGCACCGGTCCGGACGGAGAGCGCAGAGAGTGATAAACCGCCTGGTCGATAGTCGTCAGCAGGGCGCGCGGGTCAATCTTCTCATCCGGGCAGGGCAGATCAAACTGCCCGCGTACGAAAACACCGTACAGTCCTGTCTGCTTTATCGTTTGGTTGGCTCCGGTATCCTGAAGTTCCGGCGGCCTGTCGGCAGTCAGGACGATTAGAGGCAGGCTGTCTTGGGAAGCTTCCACTATCGCCGGCAGGTAGTTTGCGGCTGCCGTTCCGGAAGTACAGATAAGAGCGGCAGGCCTGCCGGTGGCGCGGGCGTAGCCAAGGGCATGAAATGCGGCCCCGCGTTCATCGAAATGAACAAGCGTGTGTGCGCGGTCGTTCTTTGCCGCGGCTACTGTCAGGGGAGTTGAACGTGATCCCGGCGAGATAACGAAATAGCTCACACCGTTTCGGATCAGTTCCTCGATAATGAGGTTACCCCACAGGGTGTTGATACCGGCCGTGTCCATCAGCTAAGAATCCGTGACCGCTTTAAGAAAGTGGCTCATTTTGGTTTCGATCTCGTCCCACTCGTTGTCTGGTGTGGAACCTTCGACTATCCCCGCCCCGGAGAAGAGTGTCAGGCGGTTGTTGTGAACCAGCCCGGAACGGATGGCTACTGCGAACTCGGCAGCGTTAGTGCTGACCCAGCCAATTGGCCCGGAGTACCATCCGCGATCAAAATGCTCCAGCCGACTGATCTCACGTCTGGCGTTTTCTTTTGGGTATCCACCGACAGCGGGTGTGGGGTGCAATGAGGCGAGCAGTTCAGCGTCACCGATGCCTTCCTTGAGTTGTCCTGAAAATGTTGTTCTCAAATGCTGTACGCTCGCAAGCTTCAGTATTTCCGGTCCATTGCTCATGTTAAGTTTGGAGCAGAACGTCTCCAGACTGTCTCTGAGGCTGTCGACGACGAACCGATGCTCCCTAATGTCTTTGTCCGAGTGACACAGTGCGTTTTGCAGTTCTATGTCGTGGGCTTCGTTGTCGCCGCGCGGTCGGGTGCCAGCGACGGCTTCGCTTTCGATCAGGTTACCGTTACGTCGATACAGCCTTTCCGGCGTAGCTCCGATACACGCTGTTTGTCTGTCGGGCTGAATCCCAAACAATGAACAGCGCACCGAGGCATCCCGCAATCGTTGGAGCAATACCCAGGGATTTAGCTGCGATGTGAACTCCATCCCGGACTGTCGCGCCAGGACGATCTTGGATGTCTGTCCTTCCGCAAGCATGTCGAGGGCTGATTGGATCGTTCGGTTCCATTGCTCTTTCCCGGGGTTGTCGTGTCGCTTCCCAAAAGCGCTGTTTTGCAGAGAGACTTGTGCGGAGGTGGAAGCGACATTCTCCAGTAGAAGAGCGATTTTGTCCACCGATTCCCGGTTCATCTCATCACTAAGAACATTGCAAGCGAGTTTCCACCCAGCCTGGTTCCTTGTAAGTTCGAACCGCGGCAACACAAAGCGAGCAGTTCCAAAAGGTTGCCAGGCTTCATGGCAGTTGTCTGAGCCGTGGGGAGCGTCAAAGCGAAAGCCGCCAAAATAACGCACTGTGCCGGTGGCGTTTCTCAGGCGTGCGTGAATGTCTGACATCACGCGACTGAAATCGACAGATTCTGACACGGTGATTACGTCAGCAACTTCCAATCCGGCGGTCTCGCAAATGCCGTCGCGGTCACGCCAGTAGATTGCCGGTTGACCATTGTGAGCAGCCAGCCAGGCAAGGGGATTGCAGGTGTCAACGCTGGTCTCGAACCGGAGTATGCTGGCGGTCTCAGTCGCAGGTTCGGACTGTGAGTTGCAGGCGTCTCTGAGTATGGCGATCAGTCGTTCAGATGCTTGTTGAATTCCGGATTGTCTTAAGCTTGCCTGTGTCATTTCTCGCCAACGTAGATTGAAGCCACACCAAATGTCAGGGGGTGGATATGTGTGTTCTTGAAACCTGTCTGCTGCATCAGTTTTGTGAAAGCTTCTCCAAACGGAAACGTTTCGATGGTCTTGTCCAGGTATTTGTACGCAGCCGTGTTTTTTGAGATCATGCCACCAAGCAGTGGAATGATGCGCCGCAGATAGAACAGGTGTGCTGCTCGTATCAATCGGCTGTCGGGAAGAGAAAACTCCAGAATGATTGCCCGGCCGTCGTCGACGAGTACGCGATGCATCTCGCGAAGCGTACGATCGACGTCCGTGACGTTGCGAATACCAAATGCGATTGTGATGGCATCAAAACAGTTGTCAGAGAATGGTAATTCTTCGCCGCGACCGGTCTGGAGCTTGAGTCGGTCATCGAGTCCGGCCGCTGTGATCTTCCGGCGCGCCATTGCCAGCATATTCTCTGCAGGGTCCGTTCCAAATCCTCGGCTGACTCTGCCACTGCGATAGAGTGCCAGCAGCTGATCGCCCGTGCCAGTAGCCAGGTCAAGTACGGTCTGGTTCTGCTTTTCGGAGAGAAGGCTGCTTACGCGCTGCCGCCACGCTTTATCGCGATTAAGAGACAGAAGATGATTCAGCCGGTCATATTTGCCCGCGATCCGGTCAAACATAGCCGGGGCGTTGTCCCGTGAGGGCGAGTCGGTGGCATTTGCCGACTTGCTGCCGGATTCGTCTGAACCGTCATTCGAAGTGACCGAGATTTTGAAATCGTCGGGGTTGCTCATCATCTGTCCTGGCCGTTTTACTCAGTGGCGCGGAAGAATATACGTGTAATATCAGCAGGATACAAGCCCGACCATCAATGAATGACCACGGAGATAGATGTATTGAGATGCTTTGTTGAATTGAAGTTTGGGATCTCAGGAGTAATCTGTCTGACCGCCGGAGAAGACTTCCTCGATCAGCAGTTCATTGTCGGGCTCGACTGTCGCGATTTCACTCTTGACCGCCACCAGCAACTGCGTGATCTGCAGGAGCAGGCGGAGATCTTTGTCATTCTTCAGTGCGGTATCGGTTTCAAGGAATGACTCCAGAGCTTGCTCGTATCGCTTCTCTTTGAGAGCCCGCAGGGCATCGGCTGCCGGATTTTCCAGGCGATTCACCGTCATTACAGGTCTCCTCTCACAGCTCGCTCGGCTTCTTTGAGCCTCTTCACAAAAGGACTGACTTTGTAGCCGTTCAGTTTGAGGTGATAGATAATGAATGCCGAGAGAACCAGAGCGTCTCTGTTCCTTTGGAGAGAAGCGGACTTGAGAGTGTCATCAAGGACCGACATGATATGCTTCTTGTTGCCGGATGCGTCGTGATACAGGTTGGTCACTCTATCGAATAAGTGGGAGAATGCGCCTATGGAATCTGCTTCTTTGCCGTTCACCATCTCCGGTCCCCGGCGCAGAACGATTGTCTGTCTGTCTGGTTCCTTCGTCTGCTGTGGTGCCGGATCGTTGGTTCTCCAGCGATCGATTTCGGTGACTATCTTGTTGATAGCGGGTGATGCGTTTTGATCTTCGGTCAAGCGGTTCTGGATGGAACTGAGGGCTTTGTTAATGCGGCTGCGGTCGGCGGACAGGATGGTATCTCCGGTCGCCCATTCGCGGTGTTCCGCAAACCAGTTGCCAATCTGCTCGGTCAGTTTGCTCATATTGTCACTATTGCTGGCAATGTCGCTTAGGCGATTGACTCCTTCGCATACTCCTGTTTGACTCTCGTACAAACACACGGCCCTGGTTAGAAACGACTCAAGCGTAGATTCGAGCGATCTGAGAGTGTCAATCCGGTTCACTGGTCTTTCCCGGCAAGAGTGGTCGATATCTTGCGATCTTCAACTCGAAGCACTTCCTTTTCGGACAGATAGCTTTCCAGAAGGTGACTGAGTCGGTTTACCATGGCACCAAGTTGGGAGTCATTTGAGGCCGCAGGAGCTTTCTTTTCACAGGGCGTGATGATGCCGGCCAGTTTCAGTTGGGCCAGACGATTGAGGGACTCTTCCCGTTCAAGAGAACTGGCCTGACATACTTCGTTCATTGTTCGCTGGCCGTTGACCAGGGCCATGATGTTCCACTCGCTGGCTCGAAGTGTCACCGCACGAGTGCGACCGGCCTGAGACGCAGAGATAGTGTATACCCGGTCAAGATCAGGAAGTGTCTCGCGAACCATGTTCTGCTCATCCAGCCGGCGGAGACCTTCGAGAATCACGTTTTCCACTGAGAGCGATACGGTGATCTCCTCATCCGTGGGGAACTGGTTTTCGTAGAACTTGAAAGAGCCTGACTGCCATGACAGCAGAGAGTAAAGCAGTTCCTCGACCTGGTTTTTTACGACAGCCTCCAGATCGGCTCGATCAATGAATCCCTTGGCGATGAGTATTTCACCAAGCCGCTTGGAGTTATCAGTACTGGCTTGAGTTGTAATGGCCTCATCCAGTTGTTCACTGGTCAGTTTGCCCCGTTCACGAAGCAACTGGCCAAGGTGAAAGGTTTGTCGGGGGCCGTAGCCATACGTGACATCGCCGGCGTCGAAGTAAATCATGACGATGGAATCTTCGCGCTGAATTCCCAGTGTGCCCGATTTGCGTCCGGCTGCCAGCAACTGGAAGATTTCGGGCAGAGTAAAGTTCTCTATGTTACCCTGCAAATCCAGATCCAATGCGCTTTCAGTACTCAATGGGACATCCTCAACAGTTACATAACTCTAAGTAATCAAATAAGTTATCGATCCAGAAAAAATGACCAGGCAGGAACTTACTACGTATCAGTCGCTTACCACTCTATCTGGTCTCAGGGCTATGATACAAGTCGTAATTATGGAAGTCAACAGAGAACTTTAGTGGTGTGGCCTTCTTCATTTAGTATTTGACAAGTGGGATGTTGAATTCGTCAATGTTATTGCATGAAGGATTCATCTGATTAGTCAGATTTGCTAAGGTTTCCTTCGTATTCACTGTAGGGTCACCGGACTGCCCGCCCAGGAGAGATTGACGGTTGGGTATTCTTATGTTTGGTGGAGTGATGACGCAGACAGCCTGTGGTGATAAGGGGGTGTTGATGTCCAGGAAGGTGTATCGATTTGCCCTGGGCGCAAAGGTATGGGCGGTAGTGGGGTGGCTTGTTGTTTTGCCTTCTCCTCTTGTAGCTGAAGGAATCAAGATCGATCTAGAGTTGGAGGAGATGCGGCAGCGAGGTGAAAGCGAAGGGTGGACTTTCACCGTGAAAAGAACTCCTTACACCAATCGCGAGTTTCCCGAACTCTGGGCAGATTCGCAATCAGTAAGTTCAGACATAACTCCCCGTGCTCCTCTGACCGGCGATGACAGTGTGCCATTCGCCTGGCGATACGATGAGATGAAAGATCTGCCTTATGCCCGGGACCAGGGCTCATGCGGTTCCTGCTGGGCTTTTGCCACAATCGGCGCGATGGAGTGCGCGACGTGGGTCAAGGAGGAAATCAAGGTAGATCTCTCTGAGCAGCACTTGATCAACTGCAATGTAATCTACGATGTCGTATCGTTCGATTGTGATGGCGGTCGAGAGGCTTACGAAACTCTCACCGACAGTCCCGACAAGTGCTTTCGAACCGGAGTAGCACTGGAGGAAGACGTTCCCTATGCCGCAACCGATACACTCCCGTGTGATTGCTCGGTGCAAAGACAGTATTGGCTGGAAAGCTGGGATTACGTGTGCGGCTACCCGACTTGGAGCCTTCCAAACCTTCTTGATCTCAAGCAGGCCATCCGTGATTACGGCCCCGTCTCAGTGGCGATCAAGTCCGACGGCGTATTCCAGAGCTACTCATCAGGAGTATTCAACGACTGGAGTACTGATGAGGGGTTCAATCACATGCTGCTGATAACGGGATGGAATGACAGTCTCGGTGCTAACGGCGCGTGGCGAGTACGGAACTCATGGGGACGGAGTTGGGGCTATCAGGGATACGGCTGGATTGAGTATGGTTGTCGAGGCGTTGGTGCCATGGCCAGTTACATCGTCTTCCAGCGACATCCTGATGCCGACGGCGACAGCATAGAGAATCGAGAAGACAACTGCGTCTGGGTCGCCAACCCGAACCAGGGAGATACCGATCTCGACACCCGGGGCAACGCCTGCGATAACTGTCCTGACCGACATAACCTCTCACAGGCTGACCGGGACGGCGACGGTATTGGCGACGCCTGCTGCTGCATTCTCCCGACAGTAGGTGATCTGGACCGTTCGGGCGAAGTGCCGCCACAGGGCAATGTGGATGCCGTCGATTTGATGTTGATGGTGGATATACTGTTCGCAACCTACGAATTGGTCGGTTGTCCGGCAGAAGCGGATATCGACTTATCGGGAAGGGGCGAACCGGATATGATGGACATTGACGGAGCTGATCTTTCACTCCTGGTGAATCATCTCTATATTACTTTCGAACCACTCCCGGCGTGTCCGTAGCAGGCCGCGATCATATCAAGTCATTGCCAAAAAGCCTGTTGAGAACTGATAGACGGTGGGCGGTGTACGTCCTCGTGCGCCGCCTGGCGTCGAGCTATCGGCAGACGAGGACGTCTGCCGCGCACGGGACGCTACTATGGGGTTTTTCAACAAGCCCCTTCGCGGGGATGACGAGAGTGGTATAGAGTGCTTTTTCAACAGCCTATTAGGGTTGTGCCCTACGATGAATATCCCCAGACAGAAAACATCTCGTGAAAAATTGAAAACAGAAAAGCGTCAATACGCCGCAATCTCCACTTTCCTGTCCAGTTCTGTTCTGACTGCTGCCGCGATTGCCTTCAGAGTGATCGGTTTCTTGACAAAGGCACCGGCCCCCAACTTCTGTGCCTGCATTACCCGTTCTGTTTCTGAATACCCCGATACGATTATTGCTTTCTGTTCCGGGGAGAACTCAAGAATCCGTTGATACGTTTCAGTCCCGTCTATTCCCGGCGGCATGACCATGTCAAGGATCAGGATATCCTGGGGGTTATCTTTGAGAAACTCAATGGCCTTATCACCATTTTCAGCAACAGAAACTTTGTAGCCTAACTCCCCCAGGAGCCTGCCGGAAACTTCGCGCTGCGCATCATCATCATCTACAATTAGTATAGACTCACTTCCGCCAATTCCCTGGCTGGATTCCCTGATATCGACAGATTCCCGCGTGATTGGGAAATAGAGGTAGAATGAAGTTCCTTCACCCTCTTTGGTACTCAGGTCAATATATCCACTGTGGTCCTTGAGAACTGCGCTTACAACGCTCATGCCAAGCCCTGAACCGCGTTTTTTGTCGGTAGCTTTGGATGTGAAAAAGGGATCAAAAATCTTCTGAATGATATTATCAGGAATACCACAACCGTTGTCGGTTATGGTAAGTTTGACATACTCCCCCTTGGGAACCTGGCCATAAGTGATGGTCACATCTTCAGCATAGAAATTCTCTGTTTTAATGTAAATTGTTCCAATATCATTTACTGCATCACGGGCATTATGGAGTAAATTTGTGATTACTCGATAGATTTGAGCATTACCACCAGAGATGTTCATCAGGTCTTCAGCAAGGTCAGCCTCGCACACCAGTGTATCGGGCAGGGGTCCCAGTTCTTTGACCGCATGAAGAACAATTTCGTTGATGTTCAGTGGTTGCAGATTGTAATGGCCTCTTCTTCCCAGAGTTAATAGTTGTTGGTTGATCTCGGCCATTTGACTGGCGGCGTTCTCCATACTCTCCAGGTATGCCAGTGCTTTGTGATTCTTGGGGAGATCCATCCGCATGAGTTCGGGATATGCCATCATCGGCCCCAGCAGGTTGTTGAAATCATGCGCCACCTGGCCGGCAACTGTACCCGCAGTCTCCAGCCGTTCGGCACGGGATTTCTGCTCGCGAAGACGTCTTATTTCGGTTATGTCGGATGCCATTCCCGCCATAAACAGAACATTGCCGTCTTCATCCTTAATTGCAACGCCGTTCATAAGGGTTGGGAATACCGTGCCGTCGCGGTGTTTATGCCAGACCTCCCGGGAACTATAGTTGCCATTCTCCCTGAGTTCCTCGTTTATCCCCCTGACACTTTCCATCTGCTCTTCGTTGTGAAATACGCTCAGGTTCTTTCCAATCAACTCCGTTGCCGTATAACCGTGCATCCTGGCAAAACACTCATTGATATAGGCTATCTTACCATCGACATCAATAATGGCAACCCCGTGGGAAGCACTGTCTGATATTGTCTTGAATTTTCTGATTTCCTCTTCCGCCTGCTTGCGATCGGTAACATCGCGTGCAATTCCGCAGAGTCCGATAACATCACCATCAGTATCACGCATTGGCACTTTGACTACGTTGAACGTGATCAGGGCATCGTTTACCGGTTTCGTATGCTCTTCTTGTATAATCTCACCACCAAGGACACGAGTATCTACTGCTCTGATATGCCCTCCGGCTTCTTCCCCAAAAAGTTCACCATCTGTCTTCCCGGTTATCTCCGAGACCGGCATACTAAAGAGCGCTTCCATAGCCGGATTTGCCTGCGTGTATCTCAAATTACGATCTTTGATAAATATGGAATCTTTAGCAGTTTCAAATATTGCCCGAAAACGCTCTTCGCTCTCTCGCAGCGCTGCCTCCGCCTGCTTGCGGTCAGTGATGTCAATGAAGCTGTCAAGCAGGCACCCGCGTCCGTTTATCGTGATGGGAACCACTGTTTTCAGAATCGGCACGCTGATACCATCGGCTCTTATCAAAACCCGCTCTGAGTTGTCCACAGCCTCGCCAAGGTCAGTGATGGGACACCGCCCCTTCTCTGCCGGACAGATGAACTTATGACATATCTTACCTACAATTTCTTCTTTCTGTATCCCGATCATCTCAATAGCCACGGGATTGACATCGATAATTGTGTGTGATTCAGCATCGATCAGCACTACTCCGACTTGAATGGCACCCAGTATCAATCGATAGCGCTCTTCGCTCTCTCGCAGCGCCTCTTCCGCCCTTTTGCGGTTGGAGATATCTCTCACGATTGCCTGGAGAAAACTTTTACCCGACAGTTCGACCTTGCTTAAGCTCACCTCGGCGTGGAATGGCGTACCGTCATGACGGCAATGCAGCCACTCGAAGTGATGAGGTCCACTGCTAAGCGCGTGGTTGATATTTTTCAGGGATTCTTCCCGCGAGTCTCTTCCGTCCGGCTGCTGTGCGGGGGAATACTGATAAGGCGGGGCGCCAATGATCTGATCCCGGGTACAGCCAAAAATCTCCAGAGTCTTCGCGTTGCAATCCACAAACTGTTCCCCATCCATCATCAAGATGGCGTCGCCGGCTGATTCGAAGAGCATTCGGTAGCGCATTTCGTTTTCTTTCAGCGCTCCCTCCGCCAGTTTGCGCTCGGTGATGTCTCTTATTGCTGTGACCCGAAATTCATCATCTCTACCTATTACGCTTCTTCCTTCGATCTCAATTGGAAATAGCGTTCCATCCTTCTTTCTCGCCATCACTTCATAGGGTTTCGCATGTCTCTTGGCAATGTTCTCTCTTATTGTTGCGTGATACTCCCGTGGCACACACAGCTCGACTATATTCTCGCCAATCATTTCTTCTCTTGTATAGCTAAGTATTCTCGTGAGCGATTCATTCACATCAATAGCCACGCCTTTATCGTGGAACAATATCCCCTCGAAAGTGAGGTTAGAAAGTTTCTTGAACCGTTCCTCGCTCTCGCGCAGCGCTTCCTCCACCAGTTTGCGCTCGGTGATGTCTTGTCCAAAACCGATAGTTTCGACAATCCGGGCATTGGCATCCAAACGATTGAACGAGTTCCAAACAACCGTGTGTTTTTCACCGTCTTTCCCTGTCAGGGTCGTTTCACAATCCAGGACGCTGTCTTTTCCGAAATTGCGGAACAGTTGCTCGATCTGTCTGTAATCATCATCCGGATAGAGGGTTCTCCACCAGTTTTGCCCTACAATATCTTCAGACCGGTAGCCGGTGATCATTTCCCCGGCGGGATTGATAGAGTTTGTGGTTCCGTCCGGAGCAATATCACAGATAAGGGTAGGTGTGCCTTTTATGATATTGGTCGAGTAGTCTCGTTCGAAACGTAACTGCTCTTCCGAGTACGCTCGTTGAATAGCTTCAGCCAGTATGTTGGCGATGGTTTCCATGAAGTGGGCATCGTTCTCGGTAAACCTCTGCATCCTGTCGGTGTGTACTCCAAGGACACCGAAAGGTCGCTCACTGCCACCAATAGCGACTGTTATACCGCCGACAATATTGTGCTCGGTCAGCAGTGCCGGGGGTACAAATCTCGTTTCTTTCCCAACGTCTTCAGTGATTACCGGCTTGTCTTGAAGCAGTGTATATCCGCCTTGTGATTCCGCGCCGTCGGGGACCGATTTCCGCCCTACCCAACCCTCTTGCCAACCAACTCCCGTCCGCAGGCAGAGAATGTGCTGATCGGGAATGTGCTCCAGCACCTTGGCATATTTCGTGTCCAGCGTTTCCGAGATCAGGGAAACGGCCTTCTCAAACAACTCATCTAACTCCACGCCCGACAGCGCGAGCTGACCGAACTCGGCTGCGCGGGATTGCTGACGCGCGCGAGTTACTTGCTCCAGAACGGCTTGGTTGAGCTTCCGATTGAGTCGTACCACACGAAAAGCAAACAGGATAATCAGGCATACCGTGACAAAAGCGTAAACCAGTTGGAGCCGATATTGCCTGAGTACATCTTGAAGCGTTACCTTACCATAGTCTTTGTAGGGGCCCACGCGAAGGTATTTCAGGCATTCATGCACCGGTTGATAGTTGTGAGGAATCGTCCAACCGGCGCACTTCGCGGCGACAGCGGCGGGATCATCCGGAGACATCTTAAGTAAAGTGGCGGTGACCTCCTTTGCTAATTGATCGGATACGTGATCAACCTTAGCAAACGGCCATTCCGGATATGAGCGCGTGGAGTGTACAAAAGGAAGGTGCACCTTACCACCGCCATGTTCGTGAAATACATGGAAATCTTCAAGGCTGATCTTCCCTTCGGCATCCATGCGTTCCAGCGCATCCGTCCGGACACAACCGGCATCAACTATGCCATCCCGGACCGCATAGATAACCGAATCGTGGGTTCCGCCGAAACTCAAATCAGCAAAGTCCTCATAGGGATCAATTCCGTATTCTTTCAGTTCCCGCCATGACGTTTGCCAGCCGCCGAATGAGCTTTCTTCAACAGCCATAAGGGTGTGGCCTTTAAGGTCTTTCAGTTGTCTTAAATCCTTGCGGTCAGCCCTGCAGAAAACCGTTCCGCCGAAAACCGTATGTGCTTTGCCCAGACGCAGGTTATTCAGTGTCGCTATACGGCTGGCTCCGTAAGAGTATTCCAACTCCACATAGATAGAGGGATTAGCCAGAATGAAATCCACCTCTCCGCGTTCTACAGTCGGATTGACTTCATCAAAACCGAGC
>QNAF01000015.1 GCA_003641405.1 Candidatus Zixiibacteriota bacterium
CACACCTATACCTGAACAATCTTCCGCGAAAGCTACACTAGTTGCTGCAATCACCGCGTGGCTAAACGCAGGTCCGAGCGGATTTGCTATTATTTTCCCGGGGTCGCCTTCGGATATTAAGGCGCCGATATCCTAAGAATTTAGTAGTGCATCGTAGGAATAACCGTACCCATGACGTACAGTAAAGGCGTACTCCCCGTAGTGAGTTCCAAGTCTCCCGTAGCTGTGTTTACTCCTAATGTGACACGCGCAGTTAAGTCAACTTCAAGGGGGTGCGGAGCGCCACTTGGCGTTATACGGTAGAACGGATAGTGGTGTGCCTCTCCCGTACTACCAAAATAAACATGACGAGTACAGGCGTAGATCTCCTCAATTGCACTTTGGACCGCTGCTTCAGGACTCGTGTTTAGGAAATTAGAGTCGGTACTCACTGTCAATGATGCGAGAGCTCTCCGCCCGCGCCAATCCACTCCCGACTGTAATACAATTGCCCCTGCCACAGCGTTAATCTGCTGTTTAAAAAAGAAGGGCGCACTCCACATATTGAAGTCACCCGTGCCTCCGTACGTTGGGTGCACGCAAGGAACAACTTCCGCATAATCCGGCCATCCATCAAATGGGTTGCTACCGCTCCCCCACGGTCCCGCCGCACCTGCAGCTTTATAATACTGACGAATGCCGTACGCACTGTGCACTGTTATCTGCGAAGGCGCACCTGCGTTATTCTGTACCCACCCTGAAAGACCTCCAATATAGCGACAGTTCATAGCCGTAATGAGAACTGAACCCATTCCGCTATAC
Organism: Candidatus Zixiibacteriota bacterium; assembly: GCA_003641405.1. Taxonomy (GTDB): domain Bacteria; phylum Zixibacteria; class MSB-5A5; order GN15; family FEB-12; genus B22-G1. Next base: position 802 of record QNAF01000015.1, read on the forward strand.
CCCGCATCAGGAAGCGCCCGATCAGAATAGTACATATAGACACCAGATTGTCCGGATGTAGACGAAGACTCGAAAAGGCGTTTCAATTCCCCCGAAGATATTGCGTCCTCCGAGGATTTCCCCACTATACGTGCGCCACTACAACCATGAACACCGTCATCCCAAAGAGTAATAGCGCCACCAAGACCTACGCCCCAATCTCCTGTAAGCGCGTCCTGTGCTAGTATTGAAACCGTCAGAGTTGGCATATCGAATTGGAAAGGCGCTCCAGCAGCAAGTCCAGCTCTTCGTGAAACCTCAACTTGGCCATCCACAAACCACCAAGCTTGACAATCCCCAGTACCTACGTCGTCCGGAGCGGCTACAAACGTAGCCAACGTAGTGGGCCTGCAGCCCTGAACCATCAAGATGCCCCCCGCGAAAACATACCAGCTAGCTGTGGTCCATAAGACGTCAGTTGCCGCAGCCGTGTCGTAGTTAAAACGGTAAAATAAGTTCCAATTAGGAGGCGCAACAGGAAACAGCTTACGCCACGAACCGGTAATCTGATGTCCGTAAGACCCGAACGTTGTCTCAGCGTCAAAGAGCCACTCCCCCGTCACAGTCTCGTCAAACCCAAGAGCTGCGCGCGCATTTTGTCCTGCCTGCAACGCAATCAATTGCCCCCAAAGACTGCCCGCTACTAACGAAGTAATCAGTGCACTCACGCCTCCGCCCGCATTACCCTGACTTCCAATCAACTCGGACCCTTCAGGACTTCCAGTACCTGCCAGGTCTTTGAGTATAGCGTTAATCACGTCCTGGATTGACGCGGGGGATCCTGAGCTAAGAGGTACTGCACCGAACCAATCTTCGGTGAGGGTAACCATGATGCTGGAAGCGCCCAGCATGATGCGCTCCAGCGTGTATCCATGCTCGCCAAAGCGGACACCGTCTGGCGGATAAAGCGGATCTAACGGGTCGAGTTCTCCCTTCACTATCGTACCGTCAATGAAGATCAGGTCGTCTCCGATGCGCTTGCAGATCGGAATACCCTGCGCGACTTTTTCAGGCTCGTATGTGCTGTTGAAAAGTTGCGAAGAATCCGTTTCGACAACCGCCGCAAGTGCATTATTAGTAAGCGTTGCTTGTCTTCGTCCCCCAACCTTAGTGGGGTCCGCGTGCGGACCAAAGAACGCTTCGGGATCCTTGATGTACGGGTAGTAAATCCCTAACGTGTCTCCGTCCTTGAGCTGGTTGGGGAAGGGGTAAGGAGCGGTAGGAGGATTGATATTAAAGAATGCCTGTAACGCGACATTCGAGATGAGGTGCAGCTCACGCTGGTACTCCTTATCAAATATGAATTCACCCGCAGGAGGTGCAGCAACATCGGCAACGTCAATAACCGTTCCCGTGTCCCCAGTTCCCAAGATAGGAATTGACACGAGATTTGTAATAGCAAGATCCCCTTCTAAGGCGGCTCGCACATCTTCGAGTGTCACGGTGCCGTCTCCTGCAACATCCACATTGATCACGTGAATGGGATCTCCCGTGGCGTACACACTCAAATACCCCGATGGGAAGGGGGTTAAAGTATCATCCTCGTATCGCCAACGCAGACGAATAATGTCACCGCCTTCTGCCGCCTGATACCGAGAAGTAAGCGTGAATTCATACGTGCGGGGAGGTAGGTTATTCTCCGCAAACAATGTTAATACGTGGGGGAAATCCGCTGCCGTAGACAGTATCCCCTCTAAGACCATCCCCAAATCAGGAGCGTCTGGAGCTACCGTAAAGTACCCACGCTCCGGATCTGCAGTGTGCCAAGGGGGATTCCCAGACCCACTACTAGCGGGGTACCATTCTGTAACCGACGCCACACTCTCACTGAGCATATAATCTGGGCTAGGAGGTCCGGGCGATGCGATATGCCCACCCCGAATAATCCAACGCATGTCCGTATCAGACAGATACATCTGGTCTTCAAGGTCGGATCTCGCAGACTCTGTACGACTCCGGATATTCTCACCCGGGCGATTAGAAGTCGCTGCGTTTACACGCTCACCGTCTATGATCGGACTGATTGCGTTAGCGTCATCCCGCTCACCGGTGTCGGAACCTTGACGGTAATTAACTCTCTGCGTTCCCATTGCGCGCTCCTCCTAGGCCACCGTCATACCAAGAATCCAATTGAACACCACGGTCATGGTGTTGGTCTTGACAAACGGAGAGAACGTTTGGCGGGCGTACAACAACCGGTCCGCCGCGACATACGGGTCGTCGTTATCGCCACGAGTGAAAATTGCGACCTCTTGAAGTGGTGAAGGGTCATTGGCCTCGGTGGTCGCAAATGTCATTGAACAGTGAATTTCAAAAGTCGGATCTGGAACGTACAAGACTTCTGTTGGGCGTGCAAACACCTTAGTCAAAACCTCAGCCCCGAGACTTGTCTGATTCACCGTAGGGGGCGTACCGTCAGTCCCGACACCCAAAGACCAAAGCTGATTATAATTGGGGTTCTGCTGCCCCGGACTACCGGCTCCGTACTGCGTGAGCATTTCGAGAACTGCTTGACGCCCAGTGTTCACCACTTGATTCCGTTTCTTTACGTGGTAAACCCGCTTACCCCCGCGAGCCGCATCGAAAACACTGACTTCAATGTGCCCGTAAAGCTGCGCAACATCCCGGTGCGGAATCGCGCCACTCTTGTTAAACCTTTCGGCGAACTTCTTGAAAATCTCATACATTAGAGCCCTCGCTGACAGCGACTCGAGTACTTTACCATGACCCTACGGATAAATATAGGACAAACCACCATCATCAATCTCTACTTCGATTGCACGGTCGATCTCTTCCGATCCAACAGGAGGCCCCGGAAGACCTTTACGTACATAAAGAGGTTCTAAACCTCCAAAGAAAATGGGTGTATAGCCAAGTCGTGTATCCGGCTGCGGAGGAGGTGCGATGTTGTCAGTCGGTACCACCAACGCCGAAAAGTTGATCGGGCCCGGATCCCACGAAAACGAGAGCACATCTGGGGTGAATGTCCACGCCGTAGGCGACGTCGGATCGTAGTCAAATGTGTAATGCGTCCCTTCAACTACAGGAACACCGCCGTCAACCGTAGCGTCCAAGCTAACCCGAACAATGTGCTCGTTGGGGGCAATGGGTAACGGCGGACTCGGCCCTGGCGGAGGAGGAGACACGACTCCGGTAGGAACTACCGTGTACTCATTGTAGGTATAGAAATCCCCGAACGTCAGGAACGATCCAAACGTCAAATAATTATCCGCGATTTCAACGGTGTCACTGAGTTCTTGAGTCAAGTACCACTCCAGGAGATCCCAGAGTTCAGCAGAATCCTCGAAGAACTGCCCGGGGCGCACATACGGATACGTGTAGGAAGGCTTAGCCACAAGGATGAGCTCGTCCAGATCCTGACGAAATTCTGCGTCCATTTCGAGATTCTCGTCGATCTCAATGTTGAACATGTGCATCTTCAGATACCGGTCAAAAAGCACAAACGCGACAGTATGCCGATAGTCAGAATCAGCGACAGTCACATTTCCCTCATCGTCTGCACCATAATATAATCCTGGATCACCCACGCGCGCATCGTCACTCGGAAAGAATACGTTATCAACCAAGCTCGTAGACGCAAGTCTACGGATCGCAGGCTGCCCCTTCCAAAGAATTTCCGGAATGTATTCGTTATGCCACCAAGTCGGGTCTTCTAAGTAGTCCACAACCGTGAACGCAAGCGTCAAAGGCTCAAACGCGTTAAACGTAAGAACTCCGTAGTTGTCGGAATCCATCACGTCAGGACGCAAAGGAATCAAGAAGGGGTACGCATAGGTGCGCTTGTCCGTTACGACTGTCTGTTGATAAAACCGCGTTACCTGCCAGTCCAGCGGAGTTTCGTCAACGAACCCATACGTAGTCTCAAGCTCAACAGTATTGGCATCGACCACTTCCAAGATCTTAAAAGAACCCTCGTTAGCCGCATTTACAGCATCGGAGATCACCACATAACCACCAACATCCAACTCTGAAAATGTGTAAGTAGGGGTGTTGAATTGCGAAGACGCGGCGACGAGCGTTCCATCGTTTCCAGCCCCGTCAACTCCATCGCTATAAGACTGCAGAATCTCCCCGTCAGCTCGGACCAGCGGCAGACCCGCAATCACGTTCAAAGCCGCCTCTGTGCGCTTCAAGATGGGACCAAAAACGTAAAAGTGCATGATGCCGCGAAGAAATGCTTTGTAACTCTCAGACGACGCTTCAAAGCGATTGAGCATCGAACCATAGTTGTAATACAGCGAGAAATTATCAACGTCGACTTGCGGCACCCAGTAAGAAATTTCCTTGACGCGTCCCTCTTGCATCTCAAAGGTCTCGCCCCCCGCCGAGAAAAAGACCTCATGCATATACTGGAAACTTGCGTGGTTGCTCGATCCTACGTCCCACGGCTTGGTAGGAATAATGCGACCACGATAGTAATCAACAACGAAGTCCTCGTTCTCAACTACGGTCCCTCCAAACGTGCGATTTGCGTAAACGCGTACACCCCCAGGAACAACATGGCGCACGCTAAGGTCCGACGGTGGAGGCGCTTGCGCAACGGCCCAGCCACTATCAAAGTTCACGGAATCACCGTCCGCCAACCCCAAAGTGGAAGGATCCACGTCGAGCTTCGCTTCATTCGTAGGAGGGCCTACCGCCACATCTACAATCGCAAATGACTGGTTATAAGGCGCCCCCAATGTAATTCCCCAAGGGGGAGTTGCGCTGACCATTGCAGAAGTGAACGGTGTAAACGCATTCAACTCTACGTATAGATCTCCGCCTACGTTCTTCAAAACATTAAGAGGGTCTCCACTAGCGTCCATGAACACTGGAGGGGGAATTGGACCCGCAAGGGGATACCCCACAACAGCGTCACCCGCACGCTCCCGCACCACGGAGTACACCAATGTAGGGTTCAGATCCAACGGATACGGCGCAACAATTGGCCCAACTAAGAACGTTTTGTCAATGTAATCAATCTCGTAGTCCTGGAACGTTCCGTAATACACTTCTTTATAGAACTCCCACTCAACAGGACCCGAAGAAGAAGTGACCCCATAGAACATAGGCTCAAGAAGAACTTGAAACGCCGAGAGCACTTCCTTTACTACGTAAAAGCCATCATAGACGGGCGTAGAATTCTTAACCTTGATGATATCCCCAACATTGGTGGCATCGAACAACGCGACCACAGTTGTGAAGAACATATCCGGAGCAACGTAAGTGATCTGCCCGTTAGCGACGCCGCCTGAGTCATAGAGTTGTGTTCCCGTATACGCCAGAATGCGTAAGGTATCGCCACGCTTGACGTCACTGTCCGCGTACCAATGCACATTTCCGCGCTTTCGATCCGTAAATTTATTACCGACCTCGATGTTGGCGTAACGCCACGCTAACCCCTTAGCAGGAAACCATTCCCCATCGGACTCCTGGTAAGCACGGAAAGGATCAGAGAAAAAACGCAGGTAACCATCATTGTCCTGCACCTCAAAATCCACATCTCGCTCAAGCTCAATGGTAGGAGAAAAAATTGTGTTCTGGAGAAACTCCGCGTTCACAGAAGACCCTGGCATATCATAGATGAAGCGATCCTCAGATGCCGCCACTCCAGCCATGAACTGCAGATCGGTTTCCTTAATCGCAAACAGGCGCCAGAACTCCTTATCAAAGAGAGGAGTATCAACGACTCCGACGTTCAGTACCGACGTCAAAAGGTCCAGGTACGCCTCCCCCAATGCGATCTCAGAAGACTGGTAGTACGCCTGTAGATCATCGGCATCCCTAAAAAAGCGTTGCCAAAAATCCGAGAGTCCGTAGAGGAGAGTCGATGGGTAGTCGCCGATTGTGATAGCCATGATCTACCCCTGTTTCACGAACGAGATATAGGTCTCAGCACTCCGATATTTGATCGTGCGGTCCGACACCCCTAACAAGTCGTACCAAGCGTTCAAGGAATCCGCGTCGTCAATGGCGGTAATTCCCTGGTCAATCAATGTCTGCGGCACAACAATGTCCGCACTATTCTCAAGCACCACACCGTTGTCTGCAGTGATAAAAATAGAGACAATCGAAGACGTCGAGAAACGCACGAGCTGCCCATCGGGAGCGTGGAAATCGTAATAGAGCGTGAACGGTGCCACATTCCCCACTGCGGTGTATGCTAGGCGGAACTGCGTAGCAAGGTCGTTCATATCCAAATCGTCGTTGGGATCGAAGGCGTTGATGTAGTCCGAAATGAGTTGTGCTGCTGCTTCCTCATCTATCACCGAACTGGACATCGTGGGCTTCATCTTGTACGGGATGTTCGCCTCGACCCAGACAGGATGGCGCGCACGCGCTAGTTGATTCGCGGCAAGAACTCGACGATCCTGGTTCTCCACGAATGCGTGGATGTTAGTGAACCCTGACAACGTTTTGTACACTACTCGAAGGTTATAACCGTCGAAGTATGCCGGGTCAGGCGCAGGACCACCGAACCCCACATTGATTTCTGTTACCATCTCGGCAGACTGAGAGTACGTCGGATTACGTACGTTGGCTTGATATTGGTTCAACGAAGGTTCAGCCATAGGGCCAATAGGATCAGCGTTCACACGCACAGGAAAGACAATGGTACCAGACGTAGGATCGATTATCTGACTCATCGACGCGGGGGGATCCGTGATCTCCACCCATTCGATATCCTGTACAGGTCTTCCCGTCAGTACGATCTTACCAGGCGACTTGATGTGACGCGAAGTACCTACGGGGACATCTGTGTATGTGGGATTAGTGCTCGCCTGCGCAAAACGAGAAGGGATCTTGTCGTCGAACGCCGGTCCAATAGCTCCCGCGGAATACAAGACTGTATTTCCTGTCTCGTCAGACGCCTCCGTGAACGGAACCGCTGCGCTGACTTCCAGCTCGTGGGCCGTCACACTCAAAATCGTAAAGGCACGCGGAGCTCCTAGCATCCCATCCAGGATGTAAATAACATCACCCGTCTTCAAGTCGATAGTCGGATCCGTGAAAGGCGTATCCGAGCCAGGCGTTCCATCCCCGTATGTCAAAAGCGGATCTCGGAAAATATTGATGACATTGTCCGGACGTTGGAAGTACCCTCCGATCACACCCGCATCCTCCACAGTCATCATCGGAAGTTCCAAATACGTATCGTAATGCCCACCAGTATGGAGAGAAATGTGTGACGCGATTTCCGTACGGCGATCCCGGACCATCTCAGGCTCTCCCATACCGATGGTGAGCGTCTCTAGAATCTCAGGAAATTCCTGCTGAAGTACGGTGTCACACGAACGGTTGTTAATGAGATTGCGTACCGTGATGGCTGTCTGCGCCCGGTCGATTATCTCATCTGTTGCCTCAACATTCAGCCCTCCGCTGGAACGATTGAGATGCTCAGCGTATGTGAAGAACGGCATACCTCCGGGAAAGTCCACCCGAATGAACGTACCAGGATCAACATTGTAACCCTCACCGACACGCCCACTCTTGAGAGGGACATCCACAATGTAATCGATGCGCTCTCCGTCCGTTCCATAAACGGGGTAGAGCATGTCATCAGTAATCGTGAAGGGCCCGGTCAATGCGTCAATGTAGAACGCCAGGGTAGACGTACGCCAGAACTTGGTAGCGAGATCCAAGTTATAGGTTCGGCGCTCCAAGAAATGAAGTCGAGCAGTTACTCTTGCAAGCTGCCCACCCTTACGAGAAAGGAACCAGTTTGAAAGAATCTCATCTGCAGCTTGCGAGATGTCGTCAGCGTCCGTGAGTTCCTGAATACGCAACAACGACTGACGCATTCTACTGAAATCCACTTCATACTTCATATATGCAAAGATATACGTGAAAGCATTGATCACGAAATCCCGCATGGCACTTCCACGCTCGAACGATGCGTCCGGTACCTTTTCAGTCAGGTATTGAACCAGAAAGTTCTCAGCAGCTTGCAGGTCTTCTTCCGTGATGTTGATCTCAGCCATGAGCTGCTCACCTATCTGCTAAGCCAACAAGCCGTACAGGGAGTACCCGTCCGGCAACATTGACGATACGAACCCACACTTCTACACCGTCCTGCGTTTCCACAGTCTGCAAACGAAACAACGTAGCATTCGCTAACCGCTCATCTTCCGGAAACAACCCCTCCAAGTCTTGCTTTCGTACTTGGTCATTAGCGTCCTCTATGGAAAGCAACACCACATCTTCGATTCCGCGAGCAAACGCATTGATGTTCGAAGAACCGAAAAGCCGACCAAAAGCCGTCCCTTCACTCTTATCCAATGGGTTACTCCCTTTGGGGGTCATGAAAGTTTTGGCCCATCGGTTAACCAATGCTTGCGGACCACTAACCTTTAAAGCCGCACGAAACCCAAACGTGAAGACACGCGTACTGCTTACTTCTCCTCGTGGAACAGGCTGAAAATGAATGTCATACGTCATTACCAGTAGTCCGATGTCTGCACCTGGATTTCTTGCGCAACTGCTATGTTCCGCGACACACGCGATACCGGCGGATTTTCCGCTTGCTGTGTCATATTATAAGTGTTTGCGGCTTCTTGTAAAACCTTCTGTGATTCCTGTACGGCTTGATTTCCAGCCTCATTGTTGACCGCAGGCTTCTCGATATCCGACGACATAGAAGCCCGGGCGATCCCCACTCCTGAATCATGAGAAGGGCCCAAAAGGAGTTTGGTAAAATTACTCGTAACTTCTTCCGAAAGGGGAGCCCGGATGAGGTCTTCCCCAGCACCGCTGGATTTGTATTTTTGGCGAGGCTTCCACACGTTTGTCGTCGTGATGTGCGTATGTGCATCTACGAGGTCCCAGAAACGATCCCAGGTCTCTTGCTCCAGGAAACTAGGAGACACATCGAAGTGCTTCGAACCCTTGGCGAAGTCGTGCATGAAGTAGCCCGGAGGGCTTGTCCTGCCCTGTGACCGTCTCTCAAAACTCAAATAACGACCCTTGATCGCAGGGAAGGCTGTCTCGAGCTTGCGACACACTATGCTGGCTGTCAGGAGCTGCAGCGGGCTGTATGCCGCATACTCCACGTTACCTTTAGTCCCGGGAGGATCTCCGCCCGAACGGAATCGTGCAGGCTCTTTGGATGGGTGCTCTACCACGTAAAACGCTTCTTCAAATTCGATCCCAACCCCATAACGGTCAAGACCATTCGAAGTAAAGAAACTGTCATTACAGTCTCCGATCACCACCAAGTTCCCAGCGCGATCAATAAAGAAGTGCGCCGACGCTTTCATCGCCGAATTTAAACAATTACTCAACCCCGCAGTAAACTTCTGCGGATGGTGCAGATTCTCATCCGAACCTTTGGGTACGTAAACTGTCTTCCCATCCAACTCGTACACCTGAACTCCCCTCCTCTTGGATTTGGAGTTCATCCACCCACGCCAACCCTTCCCTTTGACATACGCTGCCATCCACCCGTGACCGAAAGAGTGGAAAATAATATGCTTAACCTCACGGGGTTTGGCGGGAGTATAAAACGCTCTGGGAGGCGGATAGGCGTACGCTACGGATACCCAAGGGGGGAACCCCTCAGCACTCATAACCTTTGTAGGGCGTCGCCGAAGCTTCCCGAGTTTTTTGCCCCGACCAATATAGTTGAAGTAAGCGTAAGCGTTAGTGCCTAAGTCCTTACTCCACCTCTGCATTGATTTGAGCCATGCGGTTTGGGGTTGTACATCATCCCCCGCACTTACGTTGTACCCCGGAACGAGATCCGCAGGAATCTTTTCCTTGAGCATCTCAAACGCGTTTTTCTGTTCATCAGTCAGCGACATCAGATCCTCCCTTGCTGAATACGCTTGACCTGATCAATAAATTTACGCTTCCGGTAACTCAACTGCCCTTGTGTCAAACGATACTTCGACATCAACTGGCTGTTGGATAACGAGCGCTTACCTCCATATCCAGTGATATCCTCAAACAGTCGTTTATCGTCTGGAGACAACCCGTGATAGTAGAAGTCCACGAGACCACTAGTTGAAGAATCATCATCAATAAAAGCTCCTTCGGACTCTACCAACTCACGTCTTCCAAAAGACTGTTGAAAATCAGTGACCTTCTTTTTCGCCCAGCCAAGCTCGTCCGAAATTTCCTCCACCGTGGGCTCACGACCATGTTCATCATAGAGCCTGTTTTGCGCTACTTGAAATGTGTTGAATAGCAACTGCTTATTCTCGGGCAATCGTGCGACATTCTGATACGGATACACAAAGCGAGACAGCTTACGCAAACGGTTAGTGACGTGCGTACCGATGGCGGCTCCTCGGTTGGGGTCGTAGTTCTCAAGTGCCTCAATCGTGAGAATCCTCGCCTTGGATTCAAGCGCTACTCGAGGAACAGTCGCCCCCCACTTACCCACTTCACGATTAATCAACGGCGCCAACCGATTGAGCAACAACTCGAGTGTGACTGGACTCTTAGTCTTCTTCCATTCACGCCACAGATCGAGATCTTCTTGTTGTCGTGTAGTGTACATCCCTATTCCTGAGGAGCGACCTTGCCTTCTTCGCTCCTTAATATTTTACGATACTCTTCCAGTATCTTGTCCCAATCTTTGATTGTGTCAGGTACTTCTTGGGGGGAAGCGATACGCCATTCATCTACGGGTCCGTACTTGGCAATGTCCCCGGCCACTACCGTATCTTGTGACGCCGTATCCTCACTTTGAGAAACGTTCACGACATCTTCAGGCGCTTTATAGTTCTCCTCTGCGGGTGTGTTCTTATAGATGCGCCCCCAAAAAACAGCTCCTCCAGGAGGGGGAGACGGGTTGTTTACTTCTGTGTAGAACGAACGGTACTCCCCACGTACTGTTCCATCAGCCAAAAGTTCTGTTATGTCTCTTTGGTGGTAAGACTCAATGTACTCCTTCAATGTACATACAGGACGGGAAATCGCACGCAGAGCCTCGTCGGCCCCATCAAACGCAGGAGCCCATTCCGGCGTAGGCGTTCGGTCATAAACCCCTGTAACAGGGTTCTCTTCTCCGTTCGTGATATCATTCTTATGCCAAGACTTCTGCTGTTTCCCCGGATACTCGGGACCGTACAGCAGGATCTTGTAAAATTCCTCCGCTGACTCTTGCTTCTGAAAGACATCTCGAACACTAGGAATAGGCTCCGCCGGATAAGAGTCAGTAGATACTAATGCCGTAAGGGACGACACACCTGTGACCCCAAAAATAGCATCGACGATTTCATCAAGCGTACGAATAAAGCTCAAATTCACTTGGGTTGATTGGTGCGCCCCCGTGCGTTCAGCCGACATTGAATGCGTAACTGACATCACATAACCGAGAACATCAAACCCGGATGCTCGTTGATCATAAACCACTCCGGGAAAACCCGGAAGAATATAAGGATTGAACACCATTGAAACGCCCCCCTGACGTTCCGCGAACCTAGATCGGTAGTATTCGTACTCCGCATACTTATCGAAAAGAGCTCCCAGACCTGTAACAGTACCTCCTGCTCCTATGGCCGCTAACGCTGCTTCGTCCTCAGGAGATGGTGAAGCCCCCGGCGATTCCTGCGTACCCTTAGCATTTTGCTGCAAGAGATACATCCAAGGGGGCGCACTCATGCGACGACTCACAGGTCCTTTGTAGAGCTCTTCCGGCTCTACCAGAAAATTCTTGTTGTTAACGTGTGTCGAATTGATCGCTTGTCGCATTCGGTTCTTCACTACCGGAGGAAATCCCGTAGTCAGTAGCTGCTCAGTGACCCCACCTAAGCGAGAATCGGGGTCCAACACGTGCGACAAGAAAGACTCTCCCAGGTACAAACGCGTAGGTTGCGTAATGTACGTCTCCTGGAAAGTGAAGTTCTGGATCACGGAGGGGAACATCACATTACAAATCGGAGGCAACCCGAAGATACACTGAGGTTTCACGAAGAAAGAGCGAATTCCAAAGTACTCATCAGACGTGGCACCTCCTCCCGCCTTTATGTGTCCCGTCTTTTTCTGTATGGCACCTGCAGGAGGACATGGAATCATCGCAAGCTCCATATACATCTGGGAGTAGACCATCTTCAACAAATCCCAGATACTCCCAGCATTCCCAACGTTAGCTCCGATATGCTGCTGTAGCGCCTCCACAACTTGATAATCCTGGACTGCCTTTACCAGCGGGAAACAGAGATGCCCCTTCTCACCGGCAGCTGCTTCTTCTTCGGGTGAGGGCTCCCCTTCGCCTCGAAAAGAATACGCTGGAACAGGCGTGTCATCTTCAAACATCGGAAGAGCACACCACTTAGCATGAAACTGAGTGCGTAAACACCACCGTGCAAAGAAGTTCTTTCCCGGTACAGCTGCGGCGTCTCGTGGGATGTGTCCGTCTTGAGTAGTTGCGTTCGGACTAGCTATAGACTCAGGACTGTTATCAATCGGAAGTAGTACAGCACGAAAAACGTTAGTCACGAAATCTATGGGACGTTTGATGAAGTCATCTGAAGGGACAGTACTTCCTTGTGGATCTCCTTCAGCCGCCTCCGAAATATGAAACAATCCCTCAAGAAATAATGACGTAGGATAAAACACTTTAGCCTGAGTTGCCGCAGACGCATCTCCACTCAGTCCTTGCGCCGCAACGATATCGTCCATTGACGACATGTAGAAGCAGTGGAGTTGTTTGAAAATCTGTACCGGACTCACACAGTCAAGCTGAAGAGCGCGTCCGCTCGGACTGTTCGTGTACGTCCATCCAACGACTTCAAACTCCCCAAGTAACCGGAACTGAGGAACCGCTCCCTGCATGTGGTCGTCTTTGTAGAATATAACCACATGCAGCCGATCTTCCGCGCCGAGACGTTGGAGCATGGGATGGGGAACCATACGAATTGCAGCCGTCGGAATCTGCCATACGCCATACGTTACGTCGACTCCCATGACCGGAATTTCCAGACCGTTGATGTACACGATCCAAGCAGCCTCTCGCGGCATATTTACGGTGTAATCAGAAGGTGTTGTCATTACGTCCCCGCGTCCAGCTCAATGTAAGCCGCAATCAAGATTACCGCACAGCGTCCCGCTACGCGTTGGATTGGGCTCTCCGACTGTAACGCAGAACGCATCAACGCAATATGTTGTTTTTGAATACCGAACTGGAGAAGCCGCTCAACCCCCGTCAAAAACGACCGATCAAGCCACGACACATCTCGGTCAATATCGATAGCCCTGCGTTTTTCACAGATCAGAGCTTGCAGATACTTCTTCTGTGGGAGCAACCTAGCAAAAATTGCTCCCATATCTCCATTCAACACGCGGAGGACATCATCGCGGGTGCGGACCGCCCAAAGAGTGATGTCAACAAGCGCTTCGAGCAGCTTCACACGCTCGCGTTCCAAAAACCGAAGAGTTACAAACGGTTGGGACATTCGAACTTCGACATCGATCATAGGACCACGATGGCATTTTTTACCTCGTAAATCCTCCGGGCGACCGCCTGTCGTAAATTCCCATTCGTAGGACATACCTCAACCCCAGACTACAGGAGCTTCTTTAACTGACAGATTACCGAATTCGTCCACTCCAGTAAACCGAATCTTCACAGTTTCTTCAAGAGGCCACAACCCAGCCTTGTCTATCCAGAATCGAATAGTATGGCTGTCTGGACGTCGAACCTTAGAGTTGATTCCGTTATAAGGCGCTAGGAATGCCGTACCGTCAAACGCTAAAACATATGTCCCACCGTTGTCTTCGCTAATCTCTACTGTGATGTTCTCGATGTCGATCCAACTCGAGAAAAGGTACGTATCAAACCGCAACCAAATATTAGTAGGTACGTTAACGGACCCATCGAGGGGCTTCGACTGCATAAACGTCGGCTTAATATCACTTTTCGGATGTCCCATCTCGGATTGTCCGAGAGGTGAGATTCCAAAACCTCCGCGATACCTAGCCATTACTTACCACCCAGCAATCGGTTTCTTGGTGTACAGAATTCTTATCCCACTGATTCCAACATCCTGGCTGTAGTCATCGGCGCTGTCGGCAACATCTCGGTACAGATTGATGAATGCCAGATCTCCCGCCGTAAACTTGGGAAGGGTTATCGGTACCGACTGGCTCAGATTAAACCTGTCACCCTTTACCTCCACTCCCGCAGCATAGAGATCGTCCTCCTTGGACGTCTGCGCCGTCCCGAACGACTGCCCAAGGCCGATGCCATTGCCCACACTGAAACCCTTGACTCCGAAGACCACTCCTTCACCGGATGCCGGTGCCGTGGCTTCGGTTATGACTCCGACAACCGTGACCCGAATGCCGTTGGCGGCAACCACGTCATCTGGGATCTCCCAGGCGAAGGTCAGATCCTCCTGGCTGGTAGAATCGAATTTCCGAACCCAGACTGCTCCAGGCAAATCGCTAAAAAGCTTTGCCACAGAGGGGGGAGAGTCACTGCCAGAAAACGCCTCCGTGATCGGAAGGAAAACTTCTCCTCGATACGCCAGCTCATCATCCCCCCCTGCAAGATGCTCGGATGCGTGCTCGACTGCCGCAAAGTCAGTCCCAGCGTACCCGCTGTCCTTGATGTTACCTTCGGAGTCGAACGACGCCAGATTGTTCTCAGTGGCCCCAACCACATTCCCGTCGTAATGATGCCGCTTAGTCGAATCACTGCTCAGATACCACTCTCCGACACCGTACACGACCTTCCACCGGCAGTTGGACAACGTATCCGTGTACTGGACCAGCTTCAGAACGCCACCCTCGTCATCGCACCGTACCTTGTCAGATGGCGTCACCGCGCCCCACGGCATGTCGATGTACTGACTTGTGTTCGGCAAGATCTCCAGCGAAACCGGCCCGACCATGAATGTGTACATCGAGCCAGCCTCGTGCACGCCTGGACCGCTCCCAATAGTCGGCAACGTCAGAACTACTGGGTCATCGCCACCGGATTCCGTGATAACGTGGAGTCCAGAGGAGTCGACACCTATCGTGGCGGACGAATTCTGGCCATCAGGTATGTTCTGGGTCAGTAAAAACCTGTCGATACTAACCAGACTAGTAACCAAACGACCAGCATCGTCAAGCATGGTCACGTCGCCAGAAGATCCGTCCGAAACCTCCGCGCTGAACCGAACAAACTCCCTCGGAGGAAGACCGCTGCCGTTATTGTGCCATTCTCCAATCCCGCTTATCGGTATCCACTGAGTCCCATCGCAAACGAGAAGAATCTCGCCCAGCCCGAAGTCGCAGAAAATACCGTTGTCCGTCCCCGTCTGTGCACCCCACGGCATGAGGATGTCTTCGCCCGAAGCAGCCCTGACAGCGATGTCCTCGGTGCCGCGCAGAAATCTGAAGTACGCATTTCCGCTCACCGCAGATACCCCCGGCAACGTGAACACCACGGGGCTATCCCCACCCGACACGGACCTGTACGTGTTTCCTACATTGTCCGCAGTCAACGTTGTATCAACAGATCTGGTTACAACGGGAACGCTCTTGAGATTTATATCTATATCATCGAACGCGCCCAGCATCGAAGCGTGTCGGGCAAGAAACGATGCCCACTGAGCCGCCTTATCTGACAGCAACAACTTCTGTGAACCAGAAGCGTTTCCATCGGCAAGGCTGTATTCTCCAGTTGTCCTAATGCGCTTCATCTGTCTCTCCTATGACGGTACGTACACCGATACCTCGGATGTCTCTATGGACCCCACGAAATACACGTTTCGCCCAGACTCACCCGCGCACACCATGCTGATCTGATCCTGCCCCATACTGGGACTTGTTATCTGGAACGAAACCGTCCATGACGCCTCGTTCAAAAATGAAGTCTCGGCGGTTTCAGTCACCGTCATGTCCGTGATATGCCCATTGCCTGAATTGTCGCAGGCAACAGTCATTTCGTATTCCCAGGTCTTGTGAGCGTACGGATGGTTGTAGCACTTGGCTACCACCTGTCCCTTGAACTTGAAGATTGTGTTGTTGTCCAAGTAGAGGCCGCTGCTCCCGCCTGTATCGATAGAGGCTCCCGTTATGTCCGTGACTCCACTCTCTGACTTGCCCACGAACTTGCACCCAAACGTGGATTGGGCCTCCCCAGGATCTTGTCCTGTGGCGTAATCAAGCCGACCACCGGCAACATGAACCCCCTCCCAAAGCTCCCGTGCTCGACCGTACGTTCCTGTACTAAAGGCAGACGACGCTATGTGCTCTGCCTGCGCACCTATGGCCAACCCCATCTGGCCCCAGGAGGCATTCCCCATGATCGACTGGTTGTCCATCCCCTTGACCTGCGGGATGCCATTGTTTGAATTACCCGCCGACCCTCTCGAAATAGTGAGCAATCCTTCGGAATATTCCTGTTCTGTATC
>QNAF01000016.1 GCA_003641405.1 Candidatus Zixiibacteriota bacterium
ATGCAAGATGGCAGCCGATAACAATTTAAAGGTTGAAAACACTGCATCAGAAGTCGTATTATTGCGTAGTATGTCGCGCCCAGCATTAGGATTGATAGAGACCAAAGGCCTCGCGGGAGCAATTAAAGCAACCCACGCTGCCACCAAGGCTGGCGAGGTGGTTATTGCGTCGGCTGTTAAGACAAAAGCCGGTTATGTGGCGGTTAAGATCGAAGGCGAGTGGTCGGCAGTGCAGGCCGCAGTCGAAGCGGGAGCACGGGCAGCAGACCAGGAGGGTGAGCTTGTAAGCATGCACGTGATCCCACACACCGACAACGGCGTGAGCCAGATTCTCCCTTATGGTCAGTTCGTGGCACGGTACGGTTCAGGAAAGCCCGTTTCACTGAGGGAGAAGCCGAAACCACGCAAGATTCCATCAGAACCTCCCCCACTGCCTTCTGCCATACCTATTCCTGCACCCGAGCCGGACATACAACAACCAAAACCAGAGATACCAAACCAGCCGCTGGCACCAAAACCAGCAGTTCCGGTAAGCCCGACAGCCGGCGAAATCCGACCTCTGGCCGAACTTGAGGCTCTGCCGGTAGTGGAGCTTCGCAAGTATGCGCGCACTGTGTCAGGCCTGCCGATTCAGGGCCGGCAGATATCGATAGCGAACAAACAGCAGTTACTTGAGGCAATCAAGAATGTTGCGGGGGCTATTTCCTCGGGATCCTGACGGGTTGCAGGGTGTAAAAGAAGCAGACGGAGCATATGATGAAAGCCTACCGAGTTTTTCAAATCAAGTGGTATCACTTATTGTTCGGCCTGTTGGGGCTGTTGGCAGTAGTCGTTGTGCTGCTGTTGATCTTTCTGAATAATCGCCGGCCCGGCGATCTGCTTGAGGACGAGACCGATATCGTCGCCTAAGCCTCTCCGTATACGGAGCTTGTTGATAAACCCCATAGCAGCTTTTTCAACAGTCCCTACGCTTCAGGCATAGGTACTATACCGCTTGTCAGTCCTTTCCTGATCCTCGTTAGTAGCACTCTGGCTGCTCTTCGCAGGAATAGTCATTCCTCAATTTCGATTGATTTTCCCCTTCCGTTTGGTATACTCAGGGCCGATGTTCCCGGGCGTTAAGTGACGTCTGGAAGGGCATGAGCCTTTAGTTGAAACGTACATTAGAGATAACGTGAGTTGCCTGCTATGAAACAAATTCTCGTAACTGGTTCGGTTGGTCAAATAGGTTCTGAGCTGACCCACGCTCTTAGAGAGCGCTATGGTGAGGAAAATGTTGTTGCCACTGATATACGCATGCCGTCCGACACTCGGCTCAGGGATGCCGGTCCGTTCGAGTTCCTGGATGTTCTTGATCCTAACCACGTGACGCGCGTGATGCAGATCCACGATATCGGTACCATATTTCATCTTGCAGCGGTACTCTCGGCCATTGGTGAGTCACGTCCCAACGTTGCCTGGCAGGTCAATATGAACGGCCTGTACAATATTCTTGAGGCTGCCCGGCAGTATCAATGCTCGATGTTCTTTCCCAGTTCGATAGGAGCGTTCGGTAAATCGACGCCCAAGGACAACACGCCGCAGGATACAATCCAGCGGCCGGACACGATCTATGGTGTAACCAAGGTCGCCGGCGAGTTGATCTGCGATTATTACCACAAGCGTTTTGATCTCGACACTCGTGGTGTGCGATTCCCCGGCATGATATCACACGAAACTGAGCCGGGCGGCGGCACCACCGATTACGCGGTTGAGATATTCTTTGAAGCCGTCAAACATAAGCGCTATACCTGCTATCTCAGAGAAGACACGTCACTTGACATGATGTATATGCCGGACGCCATTAGGGCAATGATTGACCTGATGGAAGCGGACGCATCAAAGCTGAAACATCGCAACGCTTTCAACATCACCGCCATGAATTTCACTCCGGCTCAACTGGCCGATGAGATAAGGAAGCATATACCGGAGTTCGAGATTGAGTACGAAGTTGACCCTGTCCGGCAGGAGATAGCCGACTCGTGGCCGAACTACATGGATGATTCAGCGGCACGAGACGAGTGGGGTTGGAACCATGAATACGATCTGGCAAAGATGACGAGTGACATGATCAAAGTCATCTCGGACAGGATTAAGGGCTGATAGCGTGCTTAACCATTGTGCTGCTCTGGTGCCCCACAGCAAGGGGCCTGTTGATAAACCGTCCGCATGCGGTGGCGTCAGGTGTCTCTGCCTGACGCCCCTCCGGATTCCCCCGACTGCCAGGCAGAGACACCTGGCAGCACTGCAGCTTGAGCATGGACATCTGCCGGACACAGGGTGTATCAACAAGTCCTTTGCTGTGGGATCTGACCAAAGCAGTAACCTTTTTGTATTCCATTATGTGTCTTTCAACACTCTGTTAGAGGAACCTCTATGATTTTTGGAAATGGGATTGATCTTGTCGATGTCAAGAGGATACAGAAGCAGATCGAAAGCGAGAGTGGTCTGGAAGAGAGGGTCTTCACGTCCGATGAGATCAAGTACTGCAAGTCAAAGCGTTATAGCGCCCAGCATTTCGCGGCCCGGTTTGCTGCGAAGGAAGCGTTTTTCAAGGCCATCGGTATCGGCTGGCGTAATGGACTCGCATTTATTCAGATCGAGATATGTAACGACGAGTTGGGAAAGCCGAGCCTTGTTCTTCATAGCAAGGCGAAAGACTTCATCAAAGATAACAACATAACCGGCATTCAGGTCTCGCTATCGCATACCAGAGACCAGGCGTGTGCCATCGTAACGCTCGAAAAGTAAACAGGAGACGGTAGTAGTGTCAAACATAGGGTCATACGAAGACAGAAACAAAGATTTCGACTGGTCACTCGCGGAGAAGGAGCTGGGCTATAAGGATGGTGACACAATCAACATCGGCTGGTACTGTTCAGACCGAATCTGCGAGATGGGTAAAGCCGATAAGACGGCACTTATCTGGGAAGGGCTTGGCGGAAAAGAGAAGAGCTACACGTTCAATGAGATCCGTCTGGCAAGCAACACGATAGGAGCTTTTCTGCGAGAGCTCGGAATCAAAGCCGAAGATCGCGTGTGCCTTTTCATGGACAAGATACCGGAGTTGTATATCGGTTTTCTGGGTGTACTCAAAATCGGTGCGATAGCTCAGCCTTTGTTTTCGGCATTCGGTGATGAGTCATTGTTTGTGCGTCTTGACAATGCCAAGACCTCGGCAATCGTCACACAGAGGAAGCATGTGGCAAAAGTCCGCAAGATTATCGACAAGATGCCATATCTCAAGCATGTCATAGTTGTTGACGACGACGGCCGCAAACCGCTCAGGGAGAGGGAGATAGCTTTTTCGCTTGAGAACGCTGTGCCTGTCGAAAGTATTGAGATTCATCCCACCAAGGCTGAGTCGGCCTCGGTGCTGCACTATACTTCCGGAACTACCGGTCAGCCCAAGGGAGTCCAGCACGTACACTACTCACTCATCTCACAGTATCTGACGACCAAGTGGGTGCTTGACCTTCAAGATGATGACATCTACTGGTGCACGGCCGACCCTGGTTGGGTGACTGGAACGTCGTACGGAATTATCGGTCCCTGGAGTCTCGGCGTGACACAGTGCGTCAAGGATGTCGGTTTCTCAGCAGTTGGCTGGTACGAGTTCATCCAGAAGCGCAAGGTTACTGTCTGGTATTCGGCACCCACCGCCATTCGTTCTCTGATGAAAGCCGGTGATGAGGTAGTCAAGAAACACGATTTGTCCTCGTTGAGGCACCTGGCAAGTGTGGGTGAACCGCTTAACTCCGAGGCCGTGATCTGGTCGGAAAAAGTGTATGGTCTTCCGTTCCTTGATACATACTGGCAGACAGAAACCGGCTCCATGATGCTGACCAATTTCCCCGGTATGAAGGTCAAGCCGGGTTCCATGGGCAAACCGTTCCCCGGAATCACCGCTGCCGTTCTCGACGCTGAGACATTTGAACAAATCAATGAACCCGGAAAGGTTGGTTTGATCGGATTCAAACCCGGATGGCCGGCCATGATGCGCACTTACTGGAATAACGAAGAGACATACAAGGGCAAGTTCAAGAACGGCTGGTATCTCTCCGGCGACCGCTCCAGCATTGACAACGAAGGTTATTTCTGGTTCACGGGGCGTGACGATGACGTGATTAACACCGGGGGACACCTGGTGAGTCCTTTTGAAGTTGAGTCGGCGCTGCTCGAGCATGAAGCCGTAGCTGAGTCGGCGGTAGTGGCGAAACCGGACGAAGTGAACATGGAGGTCGTCAAGGCGTTTGTGACGTTGAAGCCGGGTTTCGAAGCAAGCGTTGATCTTGAACTGAAAATAATGAACTTCATTCGCAAGAAGCTCTCGCCGCTGGCCATGCCGCAGGAAATAGAGTACGTGAAGTCGCTTCCGAAAACAAGAAGCGGCAAGATCATGAGACGCCTGTTGCACGCCAAGGAGTGGGGCGAGGAGATCGGTGATACTTCCACGCTTGAAGATGATGAATAGCACATTATTGTGCGCGGCACATGTCTACATGTGCCGCATGATCTGGCAGATGTGGACATCTGCCAGACACAACAGGATATACCGTGCGCGGCAGACGTCCTCGTCTGCCGGGGATCATCACGGCAGACGGCGCACGAGGACGTACGCCGCCCACAAGTCATTACTCAATAATCGTAGGGCAGAAGCCCTGTGCTCCTGCCGCTGAATGATGAATAACATTTGTTTCATACGAAGGAGATAGACATGGATGAAATGAAAGATGTGATTCTCGAGTACGTTACAGAAGAATATCTCGAGGAAGATGACGACGAAATCAGTTTTGACACACCGTTAATCTCAGGCGGGATCGTTGACTCGTTCTCCATGGTATCACTGAAAAGATTTCTGGAGAACAAGTACAGCATTTCTATCCCTGACGACAAAGCCACACCGGAGGCGTTTGACTCTGTCAACAAGATTGCGGTGCTGGTGCAGGAGTTCGTAAAGTAGTCAGTCGGGTGATCGGCTAACCGATCGATAGCCATTGAATCGATAACTCTCAGGAGTGTATTATGTCATTTAACGATACTGTCAGGGGTGTCTACCAGGAACAGCTCAAGTCCATTAAGGACGCCGGCATTTTCAAACAGGAGCGGTTTATCCACTCCTCGCAGGCCGCCGATATCGAAGTTGAGTTCCCCACCGGCTCCTCTCTGAAAAAAGTAATCAACATGTGTGCCAACAACTACCTTGGGTTGTCCAGTCACCCGGAAGTTGTCAAGGCAGCGCACGAAGGTCTCGACGCGCGCGGTTACGGGATGTCGTCCGTGCGCTTCATTTGCGGCACACAGGATATTCACCGCGATCTTGAGAACCAGGTCACCGAGTTTCTGGGTACCGAAGATACCGTGCTGTTTCCATCTTGCATGGACGCCAACGCGGGGGTCTTTGAGGCAATCCTTACCAAGGATGACGTGATGATCTCGGACCGCCTCGTGCATGCGTCGATCATCGACGGCATCCGTCTCTGTGCGGCCGAGCACGACACGTTCAAGCACTCGAATATGAAGCACCTTGAAAAGAAGCTGCAATTACACGCGGATAAACGGCTCAAGGTTGTCATCACGGATGGTGTGTTCTCGATGGACGGCGACACGGCCAAGCTCGACGAGATGGTTACCCTGTGCGAGAAGCATGATGCAATGGTGTTCGTGGATGATTCGCATTCGTCCGGGTTTATCGGCAAGACCGGTCGCGGGACACACGAGAAGTGCGGCGTGTTCGGCAAGATCGACATCATCACGACCACGTTCGGCAAAGCGCTCGGTGGTGCATCCGGCGGTTGCGTATCCGGACGCAGGGAACTGGTTGAGATGTGTCGTCAGAAAGCGCGCCCGTATTTGTTCTCCAACACTATGGCGCCGGTGGTGGTGTCAGGTGTGATCAAAGTGCTTGAGATTCTCTCCGGTAGCACTGAGCGTCGTGACAAGCTGGAAGAGAACACGGCCTACTGGCGCAAGGGGCTGACCGAGGCCGGGTTTGTGCTCAAGGAAGGTGATACGCCGATTGTGCCGGTGATGTTGTTCAACGCCAAGCTGTCACAGGATATCTCAAAGGATTTGTACGACGAAGGCATCTACGCAATTGGGTTTTTCTTCCCGGTGGTACCGCAGGGCCAGGCGCGGATTCGCACGCAGATTTCCGCCAGCCATGAGAAGCATCACCTTGACAAGGCGCTGGAAGCGTTCATCAAGGTCGGCAAGAAGTATGACATTCTCGGCAAGACCAAGCAGGAGATAATCGAGAAGTTTGGCGCGTAGGGGGGCATAACGAGGGAACCCACAATAAGAGTAAGGCAGCGATATGTTAAGAAGAACCCTATTAGGTTTCATTGTGGTGGTGGTAATCAGCGGTTGTATAACTGCCAAGAAACAGACCCTGCCTCTACTCATGGGAATGCTACTTGAACACCGACCGGATACTACACTCTCAGAACACGACCGAATGAACTTACTTGAGAAGTGCGACCGTGTAGTAATAGTAGGTCGGGTTCCGAACATGTTTTGTTGGAGTGAGAAACCCGACATCTTCATTGACTTTCACCCTGAGCGGAGCCTGCCCTGAGCCTGACGAAGGGTCGAAGGGTGAAGCGGCCAAACAACATACCATGCTTCTACAAGCTCAGCATGACATTCAAGACGTCGGGTTTCTCCCCGCCTGCGGCGGGTCGGAACACCGACTACAGACTAACTGGTGTTTCACCTTTTCTGATTGGGCAGCGCGAACTTACTGTGGGCGGTGTATGTCCACATGCGCCGCCTTTCTCTGTTTGTTTCGGCAGATGTGGACATCTGCCTGGCACGATTAACAGCACGCAACCATCCTTCGACAGGCTCAGGATGACAGCCCGGCTATCATCAGTTGTAGGGAGGGTCCGTCTTCGAACCCGCCATGTCCGTTGCCGCGCGTGAATGTGTCGGAGGTGTTATGCGTCCGGCGCATTGGTTGTTATACGCAGAGTATTTCTCGCAAAGTAGATATAGTCTTACACTGCTTTCTGCTTTGACTATTGTCTGATTTCGTTCCGTTCCGGGAATCATTTTCGAAATCAAGGCAGTTCTCATCTGTGTCTTTGTCCCGTCTCTTTATCAATATCGACATCATCCCAGCCGCGTTCGCGGCTTCAACATCCTCGTCTGTGTCACCAACATATGTCACTTCACTCGGCGTCAGTCCTGTTGCAGATAATGCAGGTGTGAAAATATCTGGGTCCGGCTTCTTTACTCCAACTTCTCCGGAAATGATGACAGTTTCAAAAAGATGATCCAATCCATATTGTGAAAGATACTTGCGTACATGACGCGGGTGGTCGAAATTGCTTACCAATCCGAGTTTCTTACCCTCTTTCAGCTCCCTCAACACTGGAATTGCGTCTTGATCAAGTGTGATTTCTTCCTGCCATTTACCGGCAATCAAGTCGGCAATAGAGCTGATATCGCTATCAGATGTTTTGATTTGAAGGGAGGAGCATAAGGATTTGATACGTTTCTCGAAAACTGTCAGGTTCTGTTCGGTTAAAGCAGGTTCATCTTTGCCGAAAAACCTATCACATTCCTTTGAGAAATCTTCTTTAGATAACGTAAGACCATGTTCTCTTAACGAGATATGAAAATAATGCAGCCAATCGGCCCATGCTTTTTTCATGTCGCCGTAAATGAAAAGCGTTCCATACAGGTCGAAGAAAATCCCACGTATCATTTCAATCCTCATGCGCACATCATAATAATACTATACAACACGCTTCTTCACGGCAGTTTGTCCTGCCGGGAAGTCAATGTCAACAAGCAAGGGCATGATCTCCGTGAGCCCGCGGATTCTGATTGATTGTGCAGTTGTAGGTCAGGAGCCTTGTGCTCCTGACATTCGCGCGAAGCGCGAGAACCTACACGCAAACATGGCAGGTTCACAAGCACTCTCGGAGTGGCTGAACCTGCCCTACAGAAGACCTACTTGATGTTCGTATTCAAGATTTGGGAGTCGACCCGCCCCGGCCAGAAGACCGGGACAGGCTCCCCCCTCCCTAGAGAGTGAGCACACCGCACTCTCCCTGGTACGCAGCATAGTGAGCCGGTGGCTCAGGGTACTCCGGGGCAGGCCATGGCTGTAATACTACAACCTGCCACACGGATTTGTGCGTCTGCGGATCAGGCCAGTTCAGCCGGCTTAAATCCGCTGTTGTGTGCTGGCAATCGGTTGTGGTCGGTGCATGTTCTGTGTGAGGCAGAACACGACACACGACGCAATTTTTGCTTAGAGATAATGGGGTTCTCGCAACTGCATCGACAATATAAACGCACTGTGTGATTGTGTCAAGTACTAATTTGACTTGGTAGCGCGACACTTGGTTTCTTGCACGCGACCCGCGCGTGTGTTGACGTATGATTGTTCTTTACCGATTTACGATGGCTCGGTATATTGGAATCGTAACGTACGTATGGAGGAATGATGGCTGCCGATGGACTTCTTTGCTGGAACTGTGGCAAACCGACAGGAATAACCGGACGCGTGGCGCGGTCAGACAGTTGTGAAAGCTGTCTGGCTGATTTGCGATGTTGTCGTGGATGTCGCCATTTCGATCCGACTCGTCGGGCACAATGTCGTGAGACTGTTGAAGCCCCCATAAAAGACAAAGAAAAGAACAACTTCTGCGATTTCTTCCAGATGCGCAACGTA
Organism: Candidatus Zixiibacteriota bacterium; assembly: GCA_003641405.1. Classification (GTDB taxonomy): domain Bacteria; phylum Zixibacteria; class MSB-5A5; order GN15; family FEB-12; genus B22-G1. Next base: position 8,726 of record QNAF01000016.1, read on the forward strand.
ATCAAAGGTCCCGGGGGTATCTCTACCCAGACCGACAGCAAGGATGACCGCAGGAAAGGATTCGACGATCTTTTCGAGGATTGACTCGAGAACCCGCTAACCTCTCGCGTTGTCAGGGGACAAGAGAAGGGGGGAGTTTTTGTTGCGGTGGGCGGGCTTTCCCTCGTATCTCCTATACATGGCACGGGTATACATGTGAGGGAACTGTGTTTGACCACTACTTAGAACAGATCGCTGCCACCACGAAACGCGGAGACGCCCGCGAAGAATCATATTACGGTGATCTCAAGGATTTTCTGGGGGAATTCTCCAGGGTAAAGCGACGCCGAAAAATCCACGTAACGGTTTTGCCAAAGAAGACAGAGGCCGGAAACCCGGATTTTCGTGTGTGGGGTGGTAAACACACCCAGGTCGGTTACATAGAAGCAAAGTCCCCCGGCACCCCTCTGGATCGTGTCGAGAAATCCGAACAGTTGGTGCGGTATTTGGCCACCTTTCCAAATTTGATACTGACTGACTTCTACGAATTCAGGCTCTACCGCAATGGACAGCGTATTGAGACAGTTCGGTTGGCTCACCAATTCAAACCGACCAGACGGAAGACAGTGCCGCCTGCGGAACACATTGAAGAGTTTGAAAATCTACTCAAGATGTTCCTGCAGTTCTCTTTGCCGACCAAGTTCACGGCTGAGAGTCTGGCAAAGGAACTCGCCCTGCGCACCCGGTTTCTCAGAGATCAAGTTATCAAGGAGGAACTCCGTTCAGATACGGACAAAACCAGCAACAGGATTCTTGGGTTTTATGAAGCATTTAGAAAACACCTGATTGCCAATCTGAAACCGGACGAATTCGCCGATCTTTATTCTCAGACCATTACCTACGGTCTCTTTGCGGCGCGAACTCGTGCCAACGGAACCTTCACCAGAAAGGTCGCCTACGACCTGATTCCAAAAACGATTGGCATTCTGCGAGAGGTATTCCATTTCGTTTCTTTTGATCCGCCTGAGCAACTTCAAGCCACAGTTGACGATATCGCCGAGGTGCTGGCCGTTGCCGATGTAAGAAACATTCTCGGTGAGTACTTCCGAGAGGGCAAAGGGAATGATCCCATTTTCCATTTCTACGAGACGTTCCTGGCGGCCTACAATCCCAGGGAAAGAGAACGGCGGGGAGTATACTATACACCGGAGCCTGTTGTTTCGTATATCGTCAGGTCCTTAAACACCATATTAAAGGAGAAATTCGACCGCCCTGACGGTTTCGCCACACAGTCTGTTACAGTCCTCGACCCAGCCGGTGGGACGCTCACTTTTTTGGCGGAAGCCGCCAGGTTGGCAGTGGAAGAATATGTGAGCAAGTATGGGGAAGGCTCGAAAAGTAAATTCATCGAGGATCACATCCTGAGGCATTTCTATGCGTTTGAACTGATGATGGCCCCGTACGCCGCCGGCCATCTCAAAATGGGGTATCTGCTGGAGGAACTGGGCCACAAGTTGACTGGTGACGAGCGTCTCCCGTTCTATCTCACCAATACGTTGGAGATGGAGGAGTTGGCCCAGACTACACTACCGGGGATGGCCTCACTGTCAGAAGAATCCCACTTAGCGGGCAAAGTCAAAAAAGACAAGCCGATCCTCGTGATTCTGGGTAACCCGCCGTATTCAGGGATATCTGCCAACGCGAGTGACAAGACCTCACCGGTGAAGAAGGGCCAGAAGTATATCAAAGGCTACAACATAATGGTCGAATCGGATTGTGGGCGCCAGGTGGTTCGACTCGCCCCAATCGAGATCAAGGCCAGAAAGATCATGAAGCCCAAGCAGAAGACCTTCATTGGCGAACTCATCGAATACTACAAAGTTGTGGATGGCGAGTGGTTCGGAGAAAGAAAACACTGGCTTCAGGATGACTACGTCAAATTTATTCGTTTCGCACAATGGAAGATCGACCAGGCTGGCGAAGGCGTCGTGGGGTTCATTACAAACCATGCTTATCTGGACAACCCTACGTTCCGGGGCATGAGGCAATCATTGATGAATTCGTTTGACGAAATGTACATTCTCGATCTCCACGGCAATTCGCTTAAGAAGGAAAAGGCTCCGGACGGCTCGGTTGATCAGAACGTCTTCGACATTAGGCAAGGCGTGGCGATTGTGCTACTTATTAAGCGCAAAGCGCGAGAGGGCGCATGTAAGGTCTTTCATTTGGATCTGTGGGGATTGAGAGACCGTAAGTACAGCTACTTGCAATCCAATACCTTCGAGACAGTAGAACACGCTGTGCTACAGCCATCGTCACCTTCGTACTTCTTTGTGCCCAAGACAGAGGAAAACAGATCAGAATGGGATAACTACCCTAGTTTAAACAAATTATTCCCGGTGAATGTGACTGGCATTGTCACAGCACGGGATCGATTTGTCATTGATTTCACAGATGAACCACTCAGGGAGCGAATGACCCAATTCAGGGATTTATCGCTCGCCGATGAAATCATAAGACGCAAGTTCGCTTTGAAGGAAACCAGGGGCTGGAAGCTCAAGAGAGCGAGAGCAAGGCTATCCATAGACACCAATTGGGAACAGTATCTCACGAACATTTTGTACAGACCGTTTGACTTACGAAGGATCTACTACACTCCAATAATGGTTGACTGGGGCCGACAAGAAGTCATGCGGCACATGCTGCAGGAGAATCTTGCTCTGATCTGCCCCAAGCAATTCAAGGAGGAACCAGGTGCCTTTGTCACAAACGCTTTGGCTGCGCACAAAACGGTCAGCGCTTTCGATATTAACTACCTTTTTCCCTTGTATTGCTATCCAGAGGACTTTTTCTCTGCACACGAGTCCAAAGGTCGCGTCCCTAACCTTGCCCCCAAGCTCGTATTAGCTCTTAAGAAAGCCTATGGTCGCCAGCCTTCACCGGAGAATATATTCCATTACATCTATGGAATCCTCTACGCCAACGCCTACCGGAAAAAGTATGCCGAGTTTCTCAAGACCGATTTCCCTCGGATTCCGTTTACCAGCAGCGCCGAGACATTTAAAAAAGTAGCCAAGCAAGGAGCAGAACTGGTCGATCTTCACCTGCTCAAGTCTAAGAAGCTGGTCAAGCCGATCTCCAAGTGCGAAGGGTCGGGCACACTCGAAGTAGTCAAGCCCACGTATGAGAAAGCTAAAGGGCGGGTCAAGATCAATCCCGAGACCTGGTTTGATGGTGTGGCCCCCGAAGTGTGGGAGTACAGAATCGGCGGCTATCAGGTTCTCCACAAGTGGCTCAAAGATCGCAAGGGCCGTACGCTGGCGTCCGAAGAAGTGGTCACCTATACGAAAATCGTCACGGCCATTGCCAGAACCATAGAAGTACAGGCATCGTTGGACGGCCTCTATGAAGCGGTAGAGTCGTCGTTGCTTGAGATAAGCCTGTAAGTTTCAAGAGTGCCCTTTGGGGGATGACGAGAGTGTCAGTTTCAAAGCGTGCGGCAATCCGTAGAGGTGTCAGGCAGAGACACCTGACACCACCGCATACGGACGGTTATTCATCAGACTACCAGGCTGAAAAGCTCATGAGCGGTTGTTAACAAGAGCCTGCTTGTTGATTTTTCCGGACTCAAGTTTGGGCAATGATTCGGTGAAAACGATATGTTTGGGGGCTTTATGTAATGCCAGTTGTGTTTTGCAATGATCCTGAATCTGCTTGGCGTTTGCCTGAGCGTTTTTTTTGAGTACCACTACCGCTTTGATAGCTTCCCCGAGGAGTTCGTCCGGGACGCCAAACACCGAAGCCTCTAAAATATTGTCGAATCTCAACAGGCACTCTTCGACCTCTTTGGCACTCACCCGGTTGCCCCCGGTTTTGATGATCTCCTTTTTTCTCCCCACAATGTGGAAGAAGCCGTCTTTGTCCTGTCTGGCAAGATCGCCGGTGAGAAGACCACCCTCATGCAATACCGTGGCTGTTTCTTCGGGCTGGTTCCAGTAACCGAGCATGACATTGGGACCTGAAATCAGAATCTGGCCGGTCTGTCCGGATTCAACCGGAGCACCACTATCGTTCACTATGGAGAGAGTGACGTCCGGTACAGCGATGCCGATGGAGCCCAGTTTGTCTTTCAGCTTATCAGGCGGCAGATAGCTCGCTCGCGGTGAGGCTTCCGTCTGGCCGTACATGATCCAGATCTCTTTTTCCGGGAAAGCGTCCATCAACTGCTGGATAGTCTTGGGAGCCATGGCGCCACCGGCCTGAGTGAAGTAGCGCAGGTGCTCGAAGCGTCTTGTCTTGAAGGTCGATTTGTTCAGCAGGATGACAAAGTTTGACGGGACCCCGGAGAGTCCGGTCACCTGTTCCTTCTCCATGGTATCGAGGATTACTTCCGGATAGAGGAAGCGGTTATCTACAACAAGTCTGCCGCCGCAAGCGATGTGGGTCAGAAGAAGTGAATTTCCATAGATATAGTAGAATGGCAGGATAACCATCACGCTGTCTTCGGCCCTGAGTCCGAGGTATTCCACGGTCCCCAGGGTGTTGGAGACAAGGTTACGATGTGAGAGCATGACGCCTTTGGCGTCGCCGGTACTACCGGATGTGTAGTATATTGCCGCCAGCTCGTTCGGTGAATCAGTCCAGGAGAGTTCACGCTCTTGTGGTGCAGGCGTGTTGTCTTCAGGATGGTCTCCGGTGTTGCCAATCACGTTGTCCAGGCTATAGCGTGTCACTCCGTCGAAATCTGTTTTGATCTCTTTGTCTGTAACCAGCCATTTCACCGGTGTTGATTCATTCAGGATCTTTGCCAGGTGTCGCTGGTATCGAGACTGGCAGAAAAGGAGAGTTGCGGAACAATCACTGAGAATGGAGCGCAGGGTCAGCGGGTTGGCCGAGGTATCGAGCGGAACGACCACGCAGCCGGCTTTTGTGGCGGCAAAGAAGCAGGTCAGGTACTCAATTGAGTTTTCAAACAGGATAGCGACTCGCGAGCCTGGCTCGATCGGAAGTTGCCGAAGAAAGCGCTCCAGAGTCGAGACAGTTGCCCAGAGTTCATCAAAGGTGACACTGCGTTCGCCATGCGTTATGGCTGTGCGATCCGCGAATGCCGCAGCACTGTGTTCCAGGAGATCACTAATCTTCATGGTGCAGAATGATTATTGTTTGGAGTGTTCCCACGATCAAGGGGGATTCGGGCGAGTGTTCTTGTCGCCGAGAATGATTTACGTCAGACAGCCTTGCTACCAAGATATCGAACCAGATTGTCTATTGAGTCAAGATTATCGGGAATCATATCGTCATCTTCGACAGTAATTTCAAACCTCTCTTCGAGAAAGGACGTCAATTCCAGGATACCGGTTGAATCTATGACGCCATTTTCCATGAATGAATCAGCATCGGCGAGGTCATCACTGCCTTCTCCGATGAAGAACGTCTCGGCGATGAACTGGCGCAATTTATTTCTGATGGTAGCGGTATCGGTTGTGGTCATATCATTCTTCTCCTGAAAATTTCCGATTCAAGCGTCTCTCCCCATCGGACCGGCAACAGCCGTTCCTCAGATCTCCACTTCCACAGGCGGCATTCGCAAGTACTCGGTAGCTACGATCTTGCGCTGTATATTAGTGTAGCCACGTTTGGCCTGTTCGGGTGTGATGTCAAGTACTTCGGCGGCCTTCTCCGGCGGGACACCGTTCTCCATGGCATACCAGAGCATGTCCATACGGTAGAAATCGAGTCCAAAGAAGAACTCCTCCTGTGTCTGTTCATCACTGTAGGTGTCGGTAGTCGGTGTTCTCTCACGGATTTCTGCAGGAACGCCAAGTTGCTCTGCTAACTGAAAGACCTGTATTTTGAAAAGATGAGCGATCGGTTTGATATCCGCACCGCCGTCGCCATACTTAACAAAGAATCCCTGCATATGCTCGTCTTTATTGCCGGTGCCAATAACTGCCCAGTTAAGTTTCTCTGCGTGGTAGTAGAGGGTGGTCATGCGGAGCCGCTGTTTCAGGTTGGATGCGGCCACTACCTGGAGGTATGCTTCCAGTGGAAGTCGCTTGGCCCTGCGCTCCCCGCTGTCGGTGATGACATTCAACTGGAAGAAGTTGAATGTGTCCTTATCGAGGATGCTCGTTGGGATAGTGATCTTGGCTTTCCAGTTCGAGTTGAAATCCGGGAAAACGGACTTGATGGCTTCGTCACGGCGCTGGTAACAACCCAGACCCGTAAGGCCGCCGCTTATGCTCTCGACAAGGGTCTCAAATCCGTACTCGTCCGCCAGGATCCGTGCCAGTTTTTCACTCTCGGGAGAGGAGTCGGTTTCAGGCATCATCACGCCGAGTACCCGTTTGGGTCCAAAAACCTTTGCGCAGAGGGCAGCCACGACTGAAGAATCAATGCCCCCCGAGATGCCTATCACTGCTCCGCGTTTGTGGAAGTCATTAACGACCTGTTTGCGCATCTGTTTGCAAATACGCTCGATCTCTTTCTCGGCGTCAATTCTCAGACTGTTCTCGTTGAAATCCAAAGTCAGATCCTTCTGGCTATTCGGTCATGTTTTTGCCTGCGACGTTCAGCAGGTTGTCACCGAAGAATGTATGTTTTCGACGCTGACACAACTCCAAAACACCGGGATTCCCCAATATTGAGTAGTCAGCAAAATCAGTCGAGAGTCACTGAGCCAACTTGTTAAGTATTATCGGATTATGGGAAGTACTCTTGACCGGTGGCGGGCCGGAACTGTCAGTATTTACCATGCAAACAGGAAATCGGCCTCGATAGCTGACTTCGAAGTTGAGAGAAAGCGTTGTATTGGCGCGTGTTTCTATCGGATACGGGACTTGCGCGGTCACTGGATGGAGATGCCGGTGTGCTCATTGATCACTTCGTACATCCCGTCAGGCCAGGCGACAGGGTTGTTCATGATAAAGAAGCGATCCCAGTCGGGCTGATGTTTCAGTTGGTGGTTTATGGCTTGGTAAGTTCCGATCGGGATCTCGGCGAGGAAACGGATTCTCTCTGGTCTTACAGAAGGGTCCGAGTGTGGAGTGTTCTGATAGGTCATCCTTATCTCCTTGCTAATTTTATCAAAAACTGTCAGCGATGAGCTTATCGCTGACCAACCGACCCTACTTATGTAATTTCCATGCCATCGTTTTCAACAATTCTCAATAAGGCGTAACAAACAGAAACGCATAGAGATAGCGCCACTAGACCTCTGGGATATAGGCCGGAATCAACACATTTGTGCAATCAGATGCACGTTGCATATGCAATAGGATTACGTTTGGCAGGGTTACCAATCGGCGAAGGATTTGTTGAGAAAGCCCTTTCCCTAAGTTGAGTCAGGTCCTTTCCCGCCCAAGGCGGGATGAGACCTGACTCTGTTCTGTGCCGTGATATTACGTGTCGGGTCACAATCTCTCGCCCAGGCGGGAAATCAGGACCCGACACAACGCTGCTATGGGGTCTTCAACAAGTCCCAAATATGATGTTGCAACACAAGTTGCAGTATTTTCGTACTTCTATGAAGACGATTGACTGATTATGTCTGCGCCTGTTTCTTGTGGGCTTGTTGAGAAAGCCTTATTTTCACGTTGCATAATACGATGAGGGTGCATGGCAACCTATGTTTGTGTTTGGACGCCACAATCGGCTCACAAGTCGTGTGACAAGGTTGAGTAGGG
>QNAF01000017.1 GCA_003641405.1 Candidatus Zixiibacteriota bacterium
GCTGGGGTGGCGAGTCTCGGACGACACTTGTGCGATACACCAAGAAAACGCAAGCGCGCATACTGTCCTAATCTGAGACCACACCCAACCTAAAGTTAGCGCCTATGGGATCCTGCCCTACAAAACTACGCTTTATTTAGCCGGAGAGTCTTTCTTTACCCAGCACCGCTTCGTGCAGGCGGTCGTAGATGGCGCCCTTGGGGGTGAGTGTAGACTTAAACAGGGTAAGACGATCCAGGCGAAGAGGAATGGGATCGAGCCGATACTGCTCCATGAAATCAGCCAGTCGATCCAAACGGCTGCCCTGGCGGACACGACCCAGTGTAAGATGAGCCTTGAATGGTCGCTTCTCTTTCTCGAATCTCAGTTTACGCATGGCGAGGTCGATCTGCTTGGCAATCTTCACCGCTGTCTCCGTGTCTCCTGAGATTCCGGCCCAGATGACTCGCGGTCGTCTCAAGTTCGGAAAACCACCTAACGTGTCGATAGCACAGTCGATTGGTGCAAACGTGGAAGCTATGCGGTCAATTTCCCCGCTGATTTTTGTGACCAGGTTCTCGTCGGTGTCGCCGAGGAACTTGGCAGTCAGATGAATGTTCTGCGAAGAAACCCACTTGACGTTGCCGTCCTCACTTTTCAGCATGTCGATGATGCCCGCCAGCTTTCTCTCCACTTCGTCAGGCAGCGGTAAGGCAATGAACAGGCGAATCATGACTCGATATCCAGAATGTCCCGACGCAGCATCTCCAGCGCCGCGTATGCCGCGCGAGTGCGGTTTACAGAACGATCAAAACTGAAGAGGAATTTGCGGGAGTAGGAAGTGTGGGTTGACGCCAACCCTATAAATGTCGTTCCGACCGGCTTCTCGTCTGAGCCACCGTCAGGCCCGGCGATGCCGGTAATCGACAGGGCGTAGTCCGTCTGTAGAAGTTTCCGGCAACCATCGGCCATAGCCACGGCGCATTCGAGCGAAACCGCCCCGAACTCTCCCAGGGTTTCAGGCGAAACGCTGAGCTGCAGAATTTTCACATCGTTGTGGTATGCCACGATACCACCCCTGAAATACACCGAAGAACCGGGAACGGAAGTCAACATCATCCCAAGCTGTCCGCCCGTGCAGGATTCAGCCACACCGACGGTCTTGTCATTATCTTCCAGAAGCTGTCCCACAATGGTCTCGAGAGTGTCATCGTCACGTCCATAGATATACTTGCCGGCCGTTTTCTCCAGATAGCCCACCAACTGTTGTACTTTCTCCTCGACTACCTTCTGTTCGTCACCCAGTGCAGTTATGCGAAGGCTGACGCCACAGAAGGAAGGCAAATAGGCGAGCTTCACGCCGGATGCTACTTTGAGCCCCGGCTTGATCAATTCAGCCAGTCTCGATTCCGTGATTCCTGTTGTGCGAAGCGTAACTGTCTTGACACTCTCTGATGAGAAGTTATCTGTCAGGTAGGGAATGACCTCATCATCGATAATCTGTTTCATCTCGCGTGGCACGCCGGGCAAAGCAATCAGTGTGTGACCTCGATCAGCAATACAGATCCCCACCGCCGAGCCCAATTTGTTGGGGAAGAATGTCGCTCCCTGTGGAAGCAGGGCCTGGTTCTGGCTGATGGCCGGCATCTGCTGACCACGGTCAGCGTACCGCTTCTTCAACTGCTCCAGAATGTCATCATGAAGCACCAGGTTACGCCTGAATACTCTAACAATAGCCCGCTTGGTGATGTCGTCATCGGTAGGTCCGAGACCACCTGTCGTGATAACAACATCAGCCCGCTTGAGAGCCAACTGGAATGCTTCCTCCATCCCCTCAAGCGAATCGCCGACTGTACTGATATACTTCACCGCAAACCCGGCAGAGATGAGATGGTCGGCAATATGGGCAGCATTTGTGTCAACCGTGTGGCCGCACAACAACTCGTCGCCGATGGTGATAATTTCTACATTCATCTCTGCAGTTCCTTACGGGTCTTCTAAAACAACCTACTGAAGCCTCTCGGCTACGTAAATGACAATCTGCACGAAGATATTGGCTTGAATACCGGCAGCGACGTCGTCCATAGTTATGCCAAGCCCTCCCTCCAGTTTTTCTAATTGTCTTGCCGGCCAGAGCTTGATGACATCAAAAACACGAAAAGCCACAAACGCGGCGATATAGAAACTGAGATTGTGCGGAACGAACAGCAGAGCTATGAACATTCCGGCCCACTCATCAATGACAATCTTGCGGGAATCATGCCCCAGCAGTTTCTCGCCTGCATGTGAGGCTCCCCACGAAACGAGCGTGGTGAGTACCACCACCAGGCCCAACAGTTCCTGGTTGCCACGAATAAGGAACCAGGCGATCAGCCACGCGGGAATAGTTCCCCATGTGCCGGGAAATGGTCGAAGGTATCCGGAAAATAATCCGGTTGAAATAAGTTTAGTCAGGAACTTGGCCATTGTTGTCTCTCTATTTCAGTACGCTTCTGATCATGTAGAAGTACTTCACTAAATAATCGATTCCAGTAAAGACAGTTACTGCCGCTGTTATCCAGAGTGCCCAGTTAAAATAGAGACGGTAGTCAAACTGGAAAAAATCGAGGGCCGTACTGTCAAAATGCACCAGGGCACTGATCAAACAGATGTAGCCCATCACAGCACCTAAAACCGTCATCTGAAGAAATGTCTTCAATTTGGCACCCCAGGTAGGCGGGATAACCACTCCCTTATATGCCGCAAGCAGCCGCAGACCGGTGATAGCGAACTCGCGCCCGACGATCAGCACGACCGGCACTGCTGAAACGTAGTGGAGGGCAACGAACGCTATGAGAGCAGACGATACCAGGATCTTGTCGGCAAGGGGATCCATGAATTTCCCGAAACCTGTCACGATACCGAATTTCCTGGCATAGTAGCCATCGGCAAGATCCGTGATGGCCGCAATCAAGAACAGCCCCAGGGCTATCAGACGCATGTAGAAGCTCTCGAAGAGAAAGAAAAACATAAACACGGGGGCTAATGCAATTCTCAGTAGAGTCAGACTGTTCGGGATATTCATGGTTTGGCAAGGTACACAGCCAGTGCCGGTGCGTCAATCGCCAAAAAGGACAGACATCGTCCAATCAGTGGCTCCAACTCCTGAAATCGAAGAGTGGACAGTGTTCCGGCAAAGACTGAACGCCTGACAATCAATACTTAAACAGTCCTGTTCCTGTCACTTTTTTTTCTACCTCGCTGATTTTCCGAATATAAAGTCAGATCGATAGTAGCAGTGATCTGGCATCTCTGTGGAGTCGACCACGGGAAATGACATTCACTGAACATCTACCTTGATAGCGGCATGTAGGCTGAAGCAACCGGTTGAAACACTGTGAGTTAGAGACATAAAAAAAACCCAGGCAAGCGGTCAACCTACCTGGGTGGACGATATTAGGTAATCCACAGAAAGAGTAACACTTTCCGATTGCACAACGAAGATAGTGCATTATTCCATTATTGTCAAGGGAAAAATCAGCTTTTATCCGCAATTAATAGGCACTTGTGGGGTAGGCTCTCCCCGGCCCTAAAACTCCAGTCAGACTGATCCTATAGCCATTAACGGCCACAACTCGACGTTGTTTCCGAGAAGATTTCTGAGAAGGTGCCAGACTGCGGGACAGCCCGACACCTTCAGCACAGGAAAGTAGTTGAGACCGTTCAGGAGCAGCCCGAAGTTGCACCACAGGTGTCACACTTCAGGCAGGTGCCATTACGGACCATCGTGAACTGGCCGCATTCAGCACACATATCACCCTCATAGCCTCTCAATCGCGCGATTCTGAATTCCTGCCGGAGTCGGTATCCCTCCTCTTCTGAGCTATTCGTTCCTGTTGTCGGGGCAAACTCAAGCACCGTCTCCTGTTTGTGAGTTTCTTCTGCAACCGTAGTCTCCATCTGCTCAACATCGCCATTGCCTCCATGGTGTCCGTTGCTTCCGTCATCGTCGTTGCCCTTACCCGAGGTGTCAAATCTCAGATGGGGGCTGTAGACGTTATCGTTGACACGGCTACCGCGAGTCAGTTGACCCGTAACCTGTGCCGTTGCCGGTTCCTCTTCTTCAAACTCTACGGACTGTTCTTTCGGATTTCCCATTGTGTCGCCGCGCAGATCTTCTTTGGAGACGTGTGCAAGATCTGCACGTCCAAGATAACTGATAGCCAGTTCGCGGAAGATGTAATCGATGATCGACGTCGACATCTTGATCGACTTGTTGCCACTGACCATACCGTTTGGCTCAAACCGGCTAAACAGGAAAGCTTCGACGAATTCCTCAAGTGGCACCCCATGCTGCAATCCCAGCGATATGGCAATCGCAAAACAGTTCATCAGCGAACGGAACGCAGCGCCTTCGCGATGCATATCGAGGAATATCTCGCCGAGAGTGCCGTCGGAGTACTCCCCCGTCCGCAAATAGACTTTGTGGCCAGCCACCACCGCCTTCTGCGTGTAACCGGCGCGCCTATGCGGCAACTTGCGCCGTTTGGCAAGATAGCGATACACGAGACGCTCTGCCATCTTTTCGGCGGCAGTGTCGACAGTCAACTCAGCGGTGTCATCTTCGGACTCATCGTCAATCAGGGCATTGCTCAGAGGCTGGGAGAGCTTGGAACCATCTCGATAAAGTGCCACTGACTTTGTCATACACTCCCAGGACATCATATAGGCCCGCTTGACATCCTCAATGGTCGCCTCCGAAGGCATGTTGATTGTCTTTGAGATAGCACCGGATATGAAAGGCTGAGCGGAAGCCATCATACGAATATGAGCTTCAAAGTTGATGAACCTCTTTCCCTTGCGGCCGCACTTGTTGGCGCAATCGAAAATCGCAATGTGACTATCCTTCAGATGTGGAGCACCCTCCAGGGTCATCGTACCGCAGCAATATTCGTTGGCGGCTTCGATCTGCTCTCGCGTGAAACCTAACTCCGCAAGCAGGCTGAAATCCCAGCCGTCCATGGCTTCTTTGGAGAAGCCAAGAGTTTCCTGCAAGAACTCCTCACCCAGAACGTGTTTGTTAAAAGCGAAACTGATATCAAAGACATTCTCGAGAGAGGATTCGATCTTCTTGAGTTCGTCCTCACTAAACCCTTTAGCTTCCAGAGACTCGTGATTCACGTAAGGAGCCTGCTTGAGAGTCTTGCGCCCGGTGGCATAATTCACGATGTCTTCCAACTCTTCTTCGGAGTACCCAAGTTGCTTCAGTGCTATTGGCACCGACCGATTGATGATCTTGAAATATCCGCCGCCAGCCAGCTTCTTGAATTTCACGAGAGCGAAGTCAGGCTCTATCCCCGTTGTATCACAGTCCATCACAAGGCCGATTGTACCCGTGGGCGCCACAACCGTCGCCTGAGCATTACGGAAGCCATGCACTTCCCCCAGTTCAAGAGCATTATCCCAGACTGAACGCGCAGCCTGGACAAGTTCTTCCGGAACGTAGTTGGGGTTGATCCCGCTGGGTTTGATGGTCAGGCCTTCGTACTCAGATCGGTCGGCATTGAAAGCTGCCCGGCGGTGGTTACGGATCACTTTGAGCATATGGTCGCGGTTGCGGTAATACCCGGGAAATGGACCCAATTGACGAGCCATCTCCGCCGACGTGACATAAGCCTGGCCGGTGAGAATACTCGACAGGGCGCCACACCAGGTGTAACCGCGTGCCGAATCGTACGGGATTCCCATCCGCATGAGAACCGTACCAAGATTCGCATAACCGAGCCCAAGTGTCCGGAACTCGTAGCTCTTCTGCGCTATAGCCCGCGAAGGGAACGAAGCCATCAGCACGGAGATTTCAAGTGCTATGGTCCACAGATGGATAGCGTGACAATAGCCTTCAATATCGAAGTTGCCTTCTTCGTCAAGAAACTTGGCCAGGTTGAGCGAGGCCAGGTTGCAGGCTGTGTCGTCAAGGAACATGTACTCGGAACAAGGATTGGAGGCGTTGATTCTACCATCTTCCGGACATGTATGCCACTCGTTGATTGTCGTGTCGTACTGTACACCCGGATCAGCACACGCCCAGGCGGAATAGCAGATCTTGTCCCACAGCTCCCCGGCAGGAATGGTATCGGATGTCTCGCTGCGAGTACGGTATTTCAGTGGCCAGTCTTCTTTGGCTTTGAGCTTCTCAAAAAAGTAATTCGGGATACGAACAGAGTTGTTGGAGTTCTGACCCGCGACAGTTACGTAAGCATCGCTTTCCCAGTTCGTATCGAGATTCACAAAGTCAATCTCCATAACTCCCTGGGCAGCCAGGTCGAGGACTTTCTTAACGTAAGCTGCCGGAACTTCGAATCGGCGCGCCAGCCGGATTGCCTCTTTGAGCTTTGGATTCTTCTTAGGATCGATCTCGCACTTCTCAGCACCATTTTCGCTGCCGCATTGCGCCGCCTTGAATATCTCCTTTAGCTGGTGATGAATGATCCTGGAGCCGGCAACAAGCGCCGCTACTTTCTGCTCTTCGACAACTTTCCAGTCGATGAACTCGACGATATCCGGATGGTCAAGGTCAAGACAGACCATCTTGGCGGCCCTTCGAGTAGTACCACCGGATTTGATGGCACCGGCGGCACGATCACCGATGCGCAGGAATGACATGAGTCCTGATGATTTGCCACCACCGGAGAGCGGCTCACCTACGCCACGTATCGCGGAGAAATTGCTGCCGGTGCCGGATCCGTATTTGAATAGTCTGGCTTCACGAACCCAGAGGTCCATGATACCGCCATCCTTGACAAGATCGTCGCTCACCGACTGAATAAAACAGGCGTGCGGCTGCGGATGCTCATAGGCGTTCTTGGCCTCGCATAGTGTGTGACTGGCTGGGTCTACGTAAAAGTGTCCCTGTCCAACCCCACTAATCCCGTATGTGTCATACAGACCCGTGTTGAACCACTGGGGCGAGTTGGGAGCTGCAAACTGTTCGGCCAACATGTACACAAGTTCATCATAGAACGCTTGCGCATCGTCATGACTGTCGAAATACCCGTGCTTCTCTCCCCAGTTGCGCCAGCAGTCTGCCAGCCGGTGGAAAACCTGTCGGGCATCGGTCTCGCCACCCGTTTTCTGATTGCCATCTTCATCCAGAACCGGATTGTCATTTTCATCAACTTGTGGTACACCGGCTCTGCGGAAGTACTTCTGGGCAAGTATATCCACCGCGACCGTAGACCATGACTCCGGAACCTGGACATTATCCAATTTGAAAACAGGAGAACCGTCCTGATCCTTTATTTCAGATGAACGACTGGTGAAATTGATGCGGGCGTACGGTGATTCGCCCTCGTGCGTAAAATACCGCTGAATCTTCAACAAATACCTCCTGTACGGTCCCCCCGAGCAGAAGACAGAGATCAGTCCCTACTGCCGCCAAACCATGGCTGTCGTTTCCGCAGATACTGATCCCTGTCTTCGATACATCCTTGCCTCAAACTCCAAGAAAAGGGGACAATCCTCTCATAACTACTTCCTATATACGACCACAATATGTTGTGGTAGGCATGTTGAAAAACACTAAAACTTGTGTCCCTTTGCAAGAAATTCGTATTCTCTTGATAGACAAGCCAATATCAGGATCACTTGCTTTACGTGCGCATTCGAGAATCGCACGAGACTGGCGAATGTCAAAATGCGGTTACGGTAATGTCTTAATCTTCAGGGAGTTAGTGGGGTTGAATTTGTTGCTGTCATCCCCGAATGGAATCTTTTCAAATCGCACCCACGTAACAATCCATGTACCAGTAAGTTGCGGAGATATGAACACTAATCAACAGGGTGTTAACAGATAATCACCCGGATTTGTGGAAAAGATGGGTGTGTTTCACAGCAGAAAGGGGGTGAATTGCGTAGGCCTATATTACCTGGAAGATCGGACCAACCACTCCGGCTTCTTCCCTACCCGAACCACCTGTTGGTTGATTGTTCGTTTTGAGGAAAAACTTCAGGCAAAATCGCTGATCTGCACCGGTCGCTGGCGGTTGCCCCATGTCCCCGGCATACTGTCAAAACGCCCGTCGCACACTTCACCACAGTGCTTACAGGCGCCGTCGGTCGTCAGGTTCCATTCAAGCAACTGGTACCAGTCCCTTCCAATGAGAACCTTGCCGCAGTTGCGGCAGTACGTCGAAGCCCCTGACTCATCGTGCACATTCCCCGTAAAAGCGTATCGGATACCGTTTCGCATGGCAATCTCACGCGCCTTAGTCAGAATACCTGGTGGTGTTGGCGGCTTGTCTGTGTATTTCCAGGACGGGTGAAAAGCCGAAAAATGCATCGGCACATCAGGTCCCAGCTTTTCGACAACCCAGCAGGTCATCTCGTCGAGTTCCTGCTCGGAGTCGTTCTCGCCGGGAATCAGCAGTGTTGTCAGTTCGAGCCAGATATCGGTCTTATGCTTCAGATAAACCAGCGTATCCAAAACCGGCTGGAGATGGCCACCACAGAGTTTGTGATAGAAACGGTCCGTGAACGCTTTCAGATCGACATTTGCCGCATCCATGTGCCGGAAGAACTCTTCGCGTGGCTCTTCGCAGATATATCCGGCAGTCACGGCCACCGTCTGTATGCCTGATTCGTGGCAGGCACGGGCGACATCAACAGCATACTCAAGGAATATCACCGGATCGTTGTAGGTGAACGCAACTGACCGACAACCGAGTTCCTTTGCGGCTCGGGCAATTGTCTCCGGTGTCGCTTTTGCCGCCAGGGTGTCTGTCTCGCGAGATTTGCTGATATCCCAGTTCTGACAGAACTTGCAGGCCAGGTTGCAACCGGCTGTCCCGAACGAAAGGACTGCACTACCGGGGTAGAAATGACTCAGCGGCTTCTTCTCGATGGGGTCAATGCAGAACCCGCTCGAACGACCGTAGGTGGTCAGAACAAGAGCATCCTCTTGCCGCATCCGCACAAAGCACAACCCGCGCTGCCCGTCCTGCAAGCGACAGTAACGCGGGCACAGGTCGCAACGGATCTTTCCATTATCCAGCACGGTCCAGTATCTGGCTGGTACTACTGACGGATCAAAGTTTGTCATATCTCTATGAAGGAAGATAACATCACGTTTTGCCTCGTGCAACCACACAGTCGGTTGGAGTCAAACTGAGAAACCGAGCACAAAGGCTTGTTGATAAACCGTCCGCAGGCGGTGGCGTTCTGCCTGACGCTTCTCCGGATCCCCCCGACTGCCAGGCAGGGACACCTGGCAGCACTGCAGCTATATCGGCAGATGTGGACATCTGCCGCCCACTATTGCAAGTAACGGTCAGGGTTTTCTTGTAGGGCACGAGCAACCACTCCGACGGTGGGCGGTGTACGTCCTCGTGCGCCGCCTGGCGCCGAGGTCTCGGCAGATGTGGACATCTGCCGCCCACTATTGCAAGTGACGGTCAGGGTTTTCTTGTAGATCAAACCCCTGTGCTTGTAGGTCGGAACCCCTGCGGTTCCGACGTATCTATGGATATGCCCCAACAAAAAAACGACCACCCCGGCGTTAAGCCGGGATGGTCGAAAGCAGAAGTCTGATTAACTTCTACAGAAAACAGCGATCAATCATCCTACATGCAGACAGGAGGATCATCCGCTCTGTTGACGTAGTCGGCGAGATAGATGATATCACCAATGTTGATGAAACCATCATTGTTAACATCGCCGGCAACTTCCGGAGTCGGAGCCGCACCACTGTTGAAGTAGAAGTCGATCAGGCAAATGACGTCGTCGATATCTACATCGAGATCACCGTCGCAGTCACCGCATTCCCAAACACCAACTTCAATGGTGTAATCCTCGGTCTCACCATAGAGCTCATAACCACAAGGATCAACCCACTGAGGAGGATCAATGTAGAACAAGCGAATACGCATGGTGGTTTCGCCACCAAGTGCCGTAGCAGGAGGCGTGATGACCGTCGAATAGACAGGTCCCGCGCCTTCTTCGTACAGAACCTCTTCGTCAAGACCGTAGAGACTCATATCCTGGTTCCAGTCAACCCAAGCACCGATAACGTCACTGGTCCAGGTGTTATCGCAGGTGACAGCCATCGGATAGCTGAACAACTGCCACATGAACGTGGACATAGCGGTGTAGTCGGCATAACCAAGAGGGGTACAGCCGCTGGTGTTATCGATAGAACCAACTGTTACGTTGTCGATCCACTCGTCATACGCGCCACAGGAGCTATTACTACCAACACAACAGTAACCGCAGTCACTGGCGTAGTGATGAACGGTACAGACTATGTTGGCAGGTACGCCACCATCATCTACAACAAGGATCCAGTGCATACCAACAGGCAGGTTCTCTGCGGTCATGATTGGGTTGCCATCAACACAATCCCAGCCGTAGGTGCAGAATGAGCCGTTGGGGCTATAGTAGCCAGTGCACGGACAGCCTTCAAGCAGGCCGAGGAAAATGGTATTGATCGAACCGGGGTTCGAGCCACAGAACTCAATGACAACATCCTGGCAGTCCAGTACATTCATCGCAATCCACATATCCGGGTAAGGGAGATATGGACAGTCAGTCGTGGCAAGCGCCGTAGTAAAGGAGCAAGTGAAGGTGCCGGTTCCGGTCACATCGAAGAAGTAATCTTCACCGATTCCACCCGGAATGACATCAAAACAGTTGTCGTTCAGCGGAGGAGCAGGGCAAGGACCGGTGTTCGTGATAACAAGATCACCAGAACCTTCACCGGACGAGGAGTAGGCACCTATACGAATCATGTATGAAACGCCAGCATCGCAGCAGGCATACATCCGTGAATCGTAATCATAGGTTCCACAGCCATCGTCATCGTAAGCGACTTCATCGCCATCGGCATAGCCACAGGCACAGCCTTCATAAAGGACTAACCTGGTATCCCAGCCGCTACAGATGTCGAACTCATACCAACCGGTCGTGGTCGGTGTGAAGCAGAACCATACGTCGTTGTAGACGTTTGGATGCCATGCCATCTGAGAGCAGAGGGGACCGTCGGTAGTGGCATCCACCGTGGTATACGGTGTCGAGCCTTCACCAGCGATCGAAATGTAGTCGGCGCAGTTATCGTTAGCCAGAGCAGGCGGACAGTCGTCGATTCTGGTGATAACCATATTACCGGTACCATAGTTAGCTGAAGACCAGCCACCTATGCGGATCATGTAAGTATTGCCCATCAGGCAGCAATGCTCCATCACGGAACCGTAACCGTAGTCAGGAGCTGAACAGCCGTCATCATCGTATGCCACTTCGGAGAAGTCGGCATATCCACAGGCACAGCCATCATAAAGGGCTATCCTTTGATCCCATCCGGCGGGATCACAGAGACTGAACTCATAGACACCATCGGACGTAGGCGTAAAGCAATACCAGATATCGTTGTTGACCTGGGTACCGTAGGCGACCTGCGGTCCGTCAGTCGTAGCAGCGATCGTGGTATAGGCTGTGGTGCCTTCGCCGGAGATGGCGATAGCATTGGCACAATGGTTGTTCGCTGGGCCGGTCGGAGCCGGTGCGATAACCAGGTTACCGCTGCCGGAACCAGAGGAAGAGTAAGCACCAATACGAATCATATAGTACGTACCGTTCGTAACCGTATAATTCATCTGTGCAGACGAACTCTTCTTGGCACAGCCGTCATCATCGTAAGTCAGTTCATCGCCGTCGGCATAACCACATGCACAGTCGGCGTAGAGAACCATCTTGCTGTCAAAGCCACCGTCGCAGACATCGATTGTGACTTCGCCGTCATAATCCGACTGCCAGCAGTACCAGACGTCGTTGTAGACCTCTGGACTGTAGCTGCTCATTGCAGTGCAAAGCGGGCCGTCGGTAGTAGCATCCACAGTCGTGAATGCAAACGAACCCATACCGGAGATGGCCGTAGCATCGGCACAGTCGTCGTTGGCGACAACCGGCGGTGTGTATGGCACACACTCTATGCCTACGTAGTACTCAAACGGGCCGTTTGCGCAGTAGAACATTTCCGGATATGTCGGCCATTGGTAATAGAAATCACCACACATGAGGAAGTAGTAGTCACCAGCCGGAAGGATGATAGGAACTACTTGTTCATCACAAGCTAACCCTAAGATAGCACCGAGATCAACACCAGAGCACGGGGTGCCCTGATAAATATTGAGCATCCAGGGAAGGTCAGCGTCAGCGGTGAATGTCACGGTCATGTCTTCGGCCAACGTGAACGTGTACCAGTCACCGTCGCGGAAGATACCAGAACCCTCAGCGTCGCTCAACCATAGGTTGCCTTTGTATGTTTCACCACAGGCGATAGCATCAAAGGGTGATGGCGGATCAGTAAAGCAACCGCCGTTTGGATCCGGGTTTGCCATTAAGTCGTCACAAACCGGATCGGAATCGGCGATAGCGCCACCCGGAATAGTGATTCCGCACGGAAGCGGATCAGGAACCGGGATGATTTCAGTGATATCGAATGTGTATTCACCAGCCCAGCTATACTCACCGTCAACGACGAAGTAATAAGTGGTTCCCCCGGTGAGGTCCACCTCGAACTTCGAGCCGTAGTTGACCGGTGCGTCACAGCCGTCCTGGTCACAGGCGAGTTCATTGGTCATAGGACAGTCGTCATACACATACAAATATGAGTCCATGCCACCGTCTGCGGAGTTGCAGGTTGTGGCCTCAACGGTCATATCTGCGCCAGGCGTAAATGCATAGACTACATCGGGCATGCCCAAACCATAACTGGCACAGGAACCTTCATAGTTCGCATTGTACAACGTTGTGTTGTCAGAGACGGAGAAAACCCCAGGAGAACCTGACAGAGTCACAACATGGGGATCGGTACACAAGTCACCGGTAATCTTACCAGCGCGTGTCGGATAGTCGAAAGGGGGATACTGTATTTTCTCCATCTCGATAAGCACGGGACTAGTTCTAGTCGTCTTATCAAGGATGAAGGACTCCTTAGGAGCATCTTCCCTAGCCGGTGTATCGACAGCCTTCGGAGGCTGATTCGTCGCAGTTCGAAGCAATGGCCCATCACCGGCCTGTGCATTTTGCACCGCGACTGACTGGCCGATTAAGGCACAGCAGAACGCGAGAGCAATAATGACACAAAACGAAGCGATAAAGCTCTTCTTCTTTAGATTGGTCATAGCGTTACCTCATAATTGTTTGACAACTAACACACTCTTTTACTTTCTGAGAAACCCGTGTACCCTGAGGTCTTGCAGGGAAACATGACACCGGAGCTACCGAACCGGCCGTCGCTATGTTCAGCCGGAAGCTTCCAATCACCTTTAAAGCACATAACGTAGTTCATAAGGCTAACGTTATAGCTGCAGTCGATGCTGGCTGCTACGTTGACCGGATCATCACCGGTCGAACGGTTACTAAGGACCCGAGGTCCCTTTGGGATTACCACTTCCGCCCACCCAGCGTTATCGACTGATAGGGTGGCGGTGCTCCGAACCAATTGGTCAAGAAGGCCAACGGGAGCATCGGAAGTCCATGGTATCGTGTCATCCCGTACAACTAGTGCCGGTGATACAGTATCACAGACAAAGACGGGAGCACCTTCAGATTCCTGAAGGATACTGTTCTCAGTTAATGTCCAAGTTGTTAGTCGCATAAACATCTATTGTCTCCTCAGAGCAGGAATCGGATCATCAACTTGATCCAGAACTGGCATTTTGCCGGGCTTGCCAACAGTGTCGGCAGCCATGAGGCAACTCGCCATAACCTCAGCAGTCTGTCTAGGGAAAAACGAGGTTTTGATTCTGGTTAATGATCTCTTGGTCATTCCTAAAGTTCCTTGGAGTTTAGAGCAATTCCCGTTTTGAGTTTTGCTCCGAAGTACATTGTGCAAATTCTTTTCTTCTGAACCCAATTTAGCAGGTCGTCTATTTCTGTTACCTCATATTTGAATCAGCGAATAATTCGCGTCTTCTGGTTTAACAGTTTGGGCAAAGAAGAGGGAAGTTTTATGGAGGACTGTTAGAGATGTTTTTGCAAAGCTGCTGTTGTTTCGTTTCCTTCAAGGAAGTTAAGTCTCATAAACTAAACAACCTTGTCAGAACGTCACAAACAGACTTCACCTGTTAGACAGGCAAATTGTCTTCAGCAATTAAATCTCTGGTAGAGGATGTTGGAAATGCCTTTGGAATCACTTGTTTGGCTCTTGGATTCCAGACGTCGCCAACCACACGCTCAGGAGAAAAGATACGTAAAACCAAAGAAATGTCAAGGGAAAAAGGGAAGTTTTTTCCTCAAAAGGTAATCTGGAAGTGTTTTCTGTCGCTTTTCTTTCAGTTGAATAGGTTGGAAAAAACCCACCTGAAGGGCCTGTTGAAAAACCGTCCGCAGGCGGTGGCGTCAGGTGTCTCTGCCTGACGCCTCTACGGATTCTCCCGACTGCCAGGCAGGGACACCTGGCAGCACCGTCACCCGAAAATGGATATCTGGAAGTAGTGGCTTTTTCAACAGGCCCAACGGGTGGGGATTTGTGATTATTGGTGATCCCACCTGTTAGGTGGGCTACTGTTACTGCTGAAAAACCACCCAGTAGTTACGGTGGGCGGTGTACGTCCTCGTGCGCCGCCTGGTGCCGAGATATCGGCAGACGAGGACGTCTGCCGGCCACGGGGCAGCCGGTGCTCCACAGTTCTGACCAACAAATCCAAGATACTGCTTGACAGGCAGGCTTCTGACGGGATTCTTCTGTCAGAATGCATCTAAACCGCCTTGAGATCAAGAATTTCCGGGTCATTCGCCGTACGCGGATCGAGTTTACTGACCGGCTTACGGGGATAATTGGACCCAACGGGGCAGGGAAGTCATCTCTGGTCGAGGCGGTGGCATGGGCGCTTTATGGAAACCCGGCGGCACGCTCCGGCAAAGAGGAGATCAGGTCGGCCTTTGCGGGGACTTCAGGTACTTGTGAAGTAGCCCTGGAATTCGCTATTGGCACGGATAACTATCGTATTGAGCGACGATTAATAGGAAAGACCGACAGAACGGAAGTGAGCCTGTTTCGTAGTGGGGCGATTGAATCAGTCGGGAGCACCGAGACTCAGCGACATGTCGTCTCTTTGCTCGGTCTGGACTGGCGCGGTTTTCTTACGTCTTTTCTGGCCCGACAACAGGAACTAAATGCCCTGGCAGACTTACGGCCTGCTGAAAGGCGAGAGCATCTGGCCGGTATGCTCGGGATTCGACGATTAGACCAGGCCATTCAACGAGCCAAAACAGACAGCCGCGTGTTGAGCAGCAAAGGTGATGTGCTCCAGAACCAGGCAGACCAGAAAGAAGCTATTGTCACCAGAACTGAAGAGTTGCAGGAGCATATCGGAAAGATCAGGCAATTAGCGGAAATGGCAGCGGGAGCATATACTTGCGCCAGAGAGAAGTTCAGATCGACAGAAGTTTCTTATCGGGAGCACCAGGAGAAACAAGCCAAATGCTCCCAAATTGATGCTCAGGTCAAGGCAATGTCAACCACCAGGGAGCATATCCTCCAGCGACTGGGCAACCTACATGAGCGAGAAAAGCAACTGCTTGAAGCACAACAGAGACTTGCCATACTGGAACCGTTGCTGGTGGAGCTTGACGTACTAAGAGAGACTTTGGGAGATCTCAAGGCAGCAGAACAGAAGGCTCGGCACAGAACGGAACTGGAAGGCCAGCAGGTAGTGTCCCGACGTGAGCTGAGCAAGCTGAAGACAGACGTGTCATCTATCCAGGCTGAACTGGACCAGGTGGAGGGCACAATCCGCAAGATACCTGAGGATATCACGGATCAGCACTCGACTGCCGAAACTGCGCTGGAGCGGACCCGTGAGGAGTGGGTTGACTACCAGTCTGAGTTGAAAACTAACCGGAGTGAAGCCAGCCGGCTGAGAGTTCAGATAGAAGAGATCGGCAATATCGGCCCGGACGCAGTCTGTGATCGGTGCCATCGGCCTTTTGGCGATGATCTGCCCCGAATTAGAGAACACCTGAACGCTGAACTGAAGACGTATGTCAAGGCCGGCGAAGAACTGATGGAATCGCTCGAAGTCAGACAAGCCGAAGGTGAGAAGCTGAAAACCAGAGTCAAGGAACTTGCTCTTCAGGCGCAGCAAAATCGGGAACTGCTTATCCGGAGAAAGTCTCTGGTAAGCCGCCTTGAGGAGA
>QNAF01000018.1 GCA_003641405.1 Candidatus Zixiibacteriota bacterium
AATCAGAGCTATCACGGTAGAAAGCCTGCATGAAGATCAGGTTGTAGTGAAGGGGGTTATTTGAGCGTGTTTTGTAGGACAAACTGTCAAGACCGTCAGAAATATCTCTCACAAGAGGACGCATGAATGCACCGTCATTGTCGAAATCGGACATGAGCACGAAATAGTTCGGTGGTGGATCGGGATCGGACCACTCAACGCGTGCCGTCACTCGACTTGCCACAACAACCGTGTCGATATCAGAAAGACGAACAAACGAGATTTGGGGAATCGTCTGAGAAGTCGTTCGTGGTAATTCCGTGTAAAGCGAAAAATCCCCACGGAAAGTACTATTGTCCCAACGCCTGACCCTGATAGACGCCGGAAGAAAATCGTCTCCAATCCCACTGTATCCCCAAATAGACCAGCCTGCATAGTCATGCCCGTCAGTTCCGATTTTCAAAAAGAACCCGTAGCGAACAACCTCACGGAAACTCGTATCCACTACGACAGAATCTGCATATTGTTTTGTTGTCTGGATTTCGAAATCGTCTGAAACGCGTACCAAACTCTCTCGAAGTCTTCCCAGATACCCATAGTCGGCAAATATCTTGTCGGGATCATTTGGGACGGTGTCACACGAACCCAGGGTGTCACACTTGAGAACCCTCAACGGGACGAGGTAGACTTCTGTTGATCTCGTATGCCCAATAACAACATCAGAATAGATGGCGTCATCAAACGGGACAGGATACGGGTTCTGGTTTATCAGGTCAGTCGTTCGAAAAAGTTCACGACACTCCGTCCTCCCGGAAAGGCACCGCAGAATCTCTTCCTCGTCCACGATAATCGGGACATCTTTTTCTCCACACCCGTAGAGTAGCAGCAACGCCGCCGCGACCATGCAAGCCAGGACAGAATAACTATGTGACTTTGATAACTTCATATCCAAACTCTCATCATTATAACTCTCAGGGACGCCGTTTTGTTTTAACTTTTTTCACAGTCTTCTCCAACGTCTCGACCTCGTCCCGGATCATAATTGCAGTCTCAAAATCGAGATTCTCGGCGGCCTTTTTCATCGCCTGCAGCATGAAAGCCAATCGATCTTCATAGGACATCATCTCGAAATGACTTGGCTTCTCAAAGACCTTCTCTGGCTCTGTCTTGCTGTCGGCAAACGCCGTTGAGCGAAGGATTTCATCACGTGTTTTGAGAATAGTCTCCGGATTGATGCCGTATTTTTCATTGTACGCCAACTGCTTAGCTCGACGCCGGTCGGTCTCTTTTATAGCCTTGCGCATAGAGTCCGTAATTTTGTCGGCGTAGAAAATGACCTCACCATTCTTGTTACGGGCTGCCCGGCCGGCTGTCTGGATCAACGATCTCTCGGACCGCAGAAAGCCTTCCTTGTCAGCGTCCAGAATCGCTACCAGTGACACTTCCGGCAGATCGAGCCCCTCTCTTAGCAGATTCACACCGACCAGAACGTCAAACATGTGCAGGCGCAAGTCACGAATGATCTCAGTGCGATCTATGGTCTTGACCTCGCTGTGCAGGTACCGTACGCGGATACCGGCTTTGTCCAGGTAGTCCGTCAGGTCCTCGCTCATCCGTTTTGTGAGTGTGGTCACCAGAACGCGCTCACCGCGGACCTGCCGGAGTTTGACCTGTTCGAGAAGATCATCAACCTGGCTTTCAAGTGGTTTCACGGTGATCCTGGGATCGAGCAACCCGGTTGGACGAATAACCTGCTCCACTATCACGCCACCGCATCTCTCCAACTCGTGGTCCGCCGGTGTAGCGGAAACATATATAATGTTCTTCTGGAGCGATTCAAACTCTTCAAAGAAAAGCGGTCGATTGTCCAGTGCTGAAGGAAGCCGAAACCCGTGTGCTACCAGTGTTTCCTTCCTGCTGCGATCCCCGGCAAACATGCCCCTAATCTGCGGAATAGACTGGTGAGACTCGTCAATGATCGTCAGAAAATCGTCTTCGAAGAAATCAATCAGTGCCTTTGGCCTCTCCCCTTCCTGTCGGCCGGTGAGATACCGCGAGTAGTTCTCAATACCGCTGCAGTAGCCAACCTCCTTGAGCATCTCCAGATCATACTTGGTCCGCATCTCGATTCGCTGAGCTTCAAGGAGCTTGTCCTCACGACGGAACTCCTCCAACCTCATGGCCAGTTCTTTCTTGATATCCGCAATTGATCTGTCGAGTGACTCGCGAGAGGTCACAAAATGCTTGGCCGGGTATATTGCAACCCGTTGGCGTTCGCCCAGGACCTCACCGGTCAACGGGTCTACTTCGGTGATCTTCTCAAGTTCATCGCCGAAAAACTCAAACCGGAGGGCAGACTCGTGATAGGCCAATATCAACTCTATCGTATCGCCCCGTACTCGGAAATTGCCCCGCTTGAAATCGATTTCATTGCGGTTGTAGTGCATACGAATCAGACTGCGAATGATTTCATCTCGATCCGCTTCCATCCCGGTCTCGAGAAGCAGCATCTGCCGCTTGTATTCTTCCGGAGAACCTATACCGTAGATACAAGAGACCGAAGCTACAATGATGACATCTCTTCGTTCCAGAAGTGAAGCCGTAGCCCTCAGACGGAGACGATCGATATCCTCGTTGAGCTGGGTGTCTTTCTCTATAAATGTGTCCGTGGTCGGAATGTATGCCTCGGGCTGGTAGTAGTCATAGTAACTGATAAAGAACTCGACAGCGTTTCGGGGAAAGAACGCCCTGAGTTCACCATACAACTGAGCCGCCAGTGTCTTATTGTGAGACATTACCAGTGTGGGTTTGCCGTATTGGGCGATAACATTGGCAATAGTATAAGTCTTGCCTGAGCCCGTAACCCCTAGTAATGTTTGATGTTTTGAGCCGGTCCTCAAACCGGCTACCAGCTCTTCGATTGCCTGAGGCTGGTCACCCTTCGGAGAAAAAGGGGCATGCAACTCAAACACGGCATCGCCCTGTTCGGCACTGGCTCTGAATTCTGGTGACATTGACAAAACTGACTTCCTTAGATCGGCTAATATAGCCAATCAAACGTTGGCGACAATCTCATTATTTGGAATACTGTCGTGGAACCCGGTGTCATTAAAATAGTTTAACTGTTGCAGAGAAAAGCGAAAGCTGGGAGATGAAAGAGAAAATTGAGCTTGACTTGAGGCCGGAAAAGCGTAGTATGTTTGACCTAACTCTAAACTGACTAACAAGTTCTGAAGTCTTGAAAGGATCACCATGTACGCCGTTTTTGAAATATCGGGGCACCAGTTCAACGCCGAAGAAGGTGCTACAATTACAGTCCCGAGCAAGGTTGGATCGGCAGGCGAAAAGATCGATATCTCTGATATCCTCCTTGTGAAGAAGGATGATACTACTCTGATAGGAACTCCAACTATCGAAGGGGCTAAGATCGAAGCCGAAGTCCTCTCGGCCGGGTTGGATGATACGGTTCTGGTCTATAAGTTCAAGCGTCGCACTAAGTATCGTCGCATACGTGGACATCGACAGAATATCACCGAAATCAAGATCAACAAGATCGTGACCCCCTAAAGCTGGTCTCAGCAAGCGATTCAGATGATTACTGGAGCAAGGATAGCTCTAATCACCGTTGTGCTGGTTCTGATTGGAGTCAACACAGTCACAGCTCAAAACGACCGTGCTGTTGTGGATGTTGAGGTTTCGGGTAACCGCATCAGTACGACGTCATTGATCCTTGGTGTTTCGTCTATTGCGAAAGGTTCCCCACTCACACCAACGATCATTCAGAATACAATCCGTCGATTGTACGGCCTGGGTATTTTTTCGGATGTTCATCTGGAAGCCGAAGAAATCTCAGGGGGACTCAAAGTCTACATCATTGTTAAGGAATTGCCAAAGCTTACGGGCCTGGAGTTTACCGGTAACAAGAAAATTAAATCGAAAAATCTCAAAGAGGAAATCGGACTCGGTGTTGGGGGCTACATCTCCCCTTTCCTGATCCATAAAACTGCACAGACCGTCCGGGATGCCTACGCCAAGAAGGGCTATTTCCAGGCTGAGGTTAGTTCGGAGCTGACATATAATAGCGATTCCACGGAAGCCAGCCTCAAATACAAGATCACCGAGAACTCCAAAGTCAAAGTTGAGCGAGTCGTTCTCACGGGCAATGTTCGTGTCAAAGCCAACGATCTGATCAAGAAGATGCGTAACCGCAAGCGGGGATTCCTGAAAAGTTCGAACTTTGCCCAGGACAAGTATCAGGAAGATCTCGACAAAGTGATCGGGGAATACCACAAGAAAGGATACGTGGACGCTTTCCTTATCTCGGACTCGACTGTCATTGATTCTGCGACAAACAGGATGACGGTTTACCTTGATGTATATGAGGGACCAAAATACTACTTTGGTGAGACGAAGTTTGTAGGCGCTGAAGTTCACTCGGAGGAGACCCTGACGAGAACCCTGAAGTACAAACAGGGAGGAACTTTCAACACCGAGAAGTACAACGAGTCTGTCTATGAGATATATACTGCTTATCAGGATATCGGTCACCTGCACATCCGTGTTCTCGACGAGAAGAAAACGCGTGCTGATTCACTAATCGATATCACCTATACCATCACAGAAGGCCTGCCGTCACACATCAACCTCGTCCGAATCATCGGCAACACCAAGACTAAGGAGAAGGTTATCCGGCGTGAGATGCCGGTCAGACCGGGCCAGGTGTTCAACCGATCTCTCCTTATCCGCTCGATCCGCGAAGTCATGGCGCTAAATTTCTTCGCAAACGTCGAACCGGTGCCTATTGACCTGCCAAACGGTGACGTTGACATAGAGTTCAAAGTCGAGGAAAAACAGACCGGTCAGGTTTCGGCTGGAGCTGGGTATAACAGCCAGGACAAACTGGTTGGCTCCTTTGGAATGGGTATCCCCAACTTCAGGGGGAATGGACAGAACCTGTCTTTCAATACAGACTTCGGCAAGCGGCGTAACTCGTTCTCTATCTCATTCACCGAACCGTGGTTCTTTGGACGCCCCACTTTGTTCGGCGCCGATTTGTTCATACTGAACAGGCGCTGGTTCGACGACTACACCGAAGCCCGACAGGGTGGCTCTATCCGGTTTGGTCGACGCCTGCGCTGGCCGGATAACTATTTCCGTGCCTATGCATCGTATCGCCTGGAACGCAATCGCTTCCATGACTATGACGAAGGGTTTGAAACAAGGAACTCGGCCAGTACGAACCACCTCTTCAGGTGGACCGAAATCGAGGAATATGTAGACGACGCTGGTGATACAACCCTCCAAATAGTGCATAAGTCTAAGGATTCCCTGTTTGTGGGCGAGCCACTGCCAGGAACAATCGTAGCCTACAACGAGGAATGGCACACTGCCTCAAAACTCTCCCTCACGATTGCTCGTGACTCCCGCAACCTTCCTGAATTCGCAACTAAGGGGTCACAGATATCATATACCTTTGAGAACACGGGAGGATTGTTTGGCGGATTCTGGGAGTATCAACGGCACAGGTTTTCAGCAGCCAAGTTCATCCCGATCATTGGCAATATCGCTCTTGCCGCTCGTGTTCAGTACGGTGCGATACGGGCAGCCTCCAATGACCCCAGAGATAATCGCATTCTGGTTTCGGACCGCTTCAACCCCGGCGGCACAGCTTTCGATGGCACAATCCGTGGCTACGACGATGGCTCCCTGACACCTGATTCGCTGGTAACCGGAGCCGACACTATCTTCTACTACTTCGACAATCCGGATTCGTTGGTTGTCGGGACGGACGAACCTGATTCCATTTTGACATCTCAACCCTTCAAATCTCGGGTTCGTGGCAAGTATATGCTGGTGTTCAATGCCGAGTTGCAGATACCGATCTCGGAACAACAGATATACGGACTGCTTTTCCTCGACGCCGGCAATTCATGGCTGCACGCAGATGATATCAGACCGTTCTCTGACCTGTACAAAGGTGTTGGAGTAGGATTCCGAATCCTGGTACCAGGAATTGGAACAATCGGGTTTGATTTTGCCTATCCGCTCGATGACCCGCCTAGCGGGGAAGAGAAGGGCTGGAAACCACACTTCCAGATCGGAACCACATTCAAATAGAGACTAAGATCAGAACATAGAGGAGAAAACAAATGCGAACGACCGGTAAAATTGCATTATTGCTGAGTGCAAGCTTCCTGGCGGTGATGATACTGACCTCCGTAGCTCAAGCCCAGGCGATCAAAATCGGCTTCATTGACGATGAACGCATCAAAACGGATTTCAAAGAATGGGAGCGGGCACAGGAACAATGGGAACTCGAACGCAGTGCATGGGATGAGCAGGCGGAAGCCATTCAGGTTGAGTTGCAGGAACTCATCGAAGAATACGAAAGACAGAAGCTCATCCTGTCCGAGGAAAAGAAACTGGAACGCGAGGGAGCCATTCGTTCAAAGAGCGACTCACTTGACTATGTAACGCGTGCCGTATACTCGCCGGGAGGTCTGGCGGAACAGAAACAGATGGAGTTGATCGGACCACTGCTGGAAAAAGTCAACAAGGCGATTGAAGCAGTGGCGATTGACAATGACTTTGATGTAGTCTTCACAATGCAATCAGGCCTGGGATACATCAAGGAGTCTTTTGACATAACCGACAAGGTACTTGAACAGCTTGAGAAGATCGAAGACTGACAGACCGTTCACTCTAACCGAACTCGCCGAGGTCATCGGAGGTTCGGTTGAGGGTGATGGCCAAACGATCATCAATGATATCGCGCCCATTGAATCAGCCGGCCCCCACGATCTGAGTTTCGTTGCTAACATCAAGTATGCCACGTACGTAGAGTCCACACAGGCGGGGGCGCTTATTCTGGATCCGGACACACCATGTCCGCACAAACCTGTCATCAGACATGTCAACCCATACCTTGCCTTTGCTCGTGTGGTAGCACTACTGTACCCTAACACACCGCTTATTGAACCCGGTATTAATCCCTCCAGCGTAACTTCGCACGACTCAGACATCGACTCATCTGCACGCGTTGGAGCCTTTTGTCACATCAGAGAGAGTGCTCAGGTCGGTAAGAACAGCCAACTTGTGTCATCCGTTTATGTCGGCAGAAATGTGACTATCGGAGACGACTGCCTCCTCTACCCAGGCGTACGTATTCTGGATAACTGCAGTGTTGGCAATCGAGTGATTTTGCATGCGGGTGTGGTCGTCGGATCGGATGGGTTCGGCTATGCACCGTCTGATTCCGGAGTAGAAAAGATAAGCCAGATTGGCTGGGTCGAGATCGGCAATGATGTTGAAATCGGTGCTAATACTACCATTGATCGCGGAGCAATCGGGGCTACTAAGATTGGATCGGGCACAAAGATCGATAACCTCGTGCAAATCGCCCACAATGTCGAAATCGGCCGACATTGTATCATTGTCTCCCAGGTCGGAATCTCAGGTTCTACAAAGATCGGCGACGGGGTCACACTGGCAGGCCAGGTGGGACTTGTCGGACATATCGAGATCGGTGATGACTCTACTATTGCCGCACAGTCCGGCGTTACCAAATCGCTGGTCCCAGGGAGTGTGATGCTGGGTTCTCCAGCGAAGGATATCAAGCTGGCACGCAGGATTGAAGTCTCTCTGAAAAGACTCCCAGATCTGCTGAAACGAGTGAAAAAGCTCGAGGACACAGACAGATAGGCGAGTTCTCACCGACCAAACGACAACGAAGAGCCCCGCTTGCGGGGCTCTCTTGTTTTCAGACATGTTGTACGTTTTTAGAACGGCAGATCGTCATCATCGCCACCGGCACCACCTGCCGGAGGAGGCTCGGAAGGTGGCGCGGAACCGGAGGATTCAGCCGCATCTCCCCTCCCGCCGATAAACTGGAACCTCTCGACAACAACCTCGGAAATGTACGCTTTGCCGCTACCGTCTTTCTTCTCGTACGAACGGTTGTCAATACGGCCTTCAATAAACACCTCTCG
Organism: Candidatus Zixiibacteriota bacterium; assembly: GCA_003641405.1. Taxonomy (GTDB): domain Bacteria; phylum Zixibacteria; class MSB-5A5; order GN15; family FEB-12; genus B22-G1. The sequence goes on from QNAF01000018.1 coordinate 7,968, forward strand.
ACCCTTGCGAAGGTACTCCTTGATTGTCTCAGCCTGTTTACCCCAGGCTACGATATTGTGCCACGTGGTCGCTTCGTTCTTCTGCCCATCCGAACCGGTCCATGTCCGGCCAGTAGCCAACGAAAACGAAGCCACAGCCTGTCCCGAAGGAGTGTATCGGAGTTCCGGGTCCTTGCCCAGACGCCCTATCAGAATTGCCTTGTTCACACCCATTGCTTTTCTCTCCACCAAATTCGTTTGACCAATATAGACACGTCACACTCTCTCGTCAAGTAAGCCATTATTGTCTTGATGGTGCCGATCTGCTGTCGTATTGTTGTCTTTCATAGAGTGATATGAAGGCAGTGCATCAAGTTCGAAGTTGCAACCGTATGAACGGTTAAAGTGTCATGACGACGAAACCCGGAAAGATATACCTGGTACCAACACCAATTGGGAATCTTGGTGATATTACGCACCGAGCCGAGGAAGTGCTTTCGCAAGTCGAGCTTGTGGCCTGCGAGGACACCCGCAAGAGCGGAAACCTGCTCAAGAAGCTGGGATTGAAGAAAAGGCTGATCAGTTACCACGATTTCAACGAATCAAGACGAGCCGCTCAGCTACTGGATATCGTCCAAAAGGGTCAGGATGTGGCAGTCATCACGGACGCCGGATCGCCTGGAATTTCGGACCCGGCTTATCGCGTCGTGCGGACCGCAATTGATAACAATATCGAGTTGATTCCTCTGCCCGGCCCCTCGGCGATCATACCGGCTCTGACTGCTTCCGGCCTGCCGACTGACCGGTTTTTCTTCGAAGGATTCCTTTCCAACAAATCTGTTGCTCGCAAACGAAGGCTGTCCCAGCTTGTTGAGCTTTCGCATACTATAGTTCTCTACGAATCTCCGCACAGAATTCACAAGACTCTTGCGGATGTACTGGAAATACTGGGAGATCGCCAGGTCTGTCTGTCGCGAGAGATCAGCAAGAAATTTGAGCAGCATATCCGTGGGGACGTGAGCCTGATCCTCGAACAAATCAGAGACCGCACAGTCAAGGGGGAACTGGTCCTGACTATCGCAGGATACGGCATCACTTCCAAGAAGGAACGTGATGAGCGCTGAACGTGTCGCCCGCACACCTAAGCCAGAAGTTTACCACTTCGACCGCGTGCTGATAGGCTACTGCCTGCTGACACTGCTTCTGATTGGTCTGTTTGGCCGTCCAATCGGGGAGTATCTCGATGAGATATTCTTCTACTCTTCGATGGCTGCCCTGGCCGTATTGATTATCCGCTATATCGATTATACAAAATCGCGAACACATGCTTTCTTCAGATTGCTCTACCCTGCCGTGATGGCGACGTTCTTCTATCAGCGCACAGAAGGCATGATGTTCCTGTATTTTGACCGATTTTTCGACTGGCAACTGGTCACTTTCGAAAAGATGATCCTGGGGTTCAACCCCACGCTGTATATCGATACCCACCTCCTTAATGTCTGGATCAACGAGCTACTCTCGCTGTGTTATTTCAGCTACTACCTGATGCTTCCGGGTTTTCTCATACCTGTCTTCCTCAAAAAGGACTATCATGTGATTAGACCTCTCCTGACCGCGAGTCTGACGACATTTTTTGTATCGTATTTGTTGTTTGCGCTGTACCCTGTCGAAGGACCGCGCTGGCATTTTGCCCTGGACTATGTCAACACTATTGACGGACCGGTGTTTAGAGAAGCAGTGAATTATGTAATTGACAATGGAGCAGTGCGTGGCGGCGCCATGCCGTCATCACATACGGGTGTCGCCATCGTAATCCTGATGTTCTGTTTCAAACACTACCGTAAGGCTGGCTGGTTCCTGCTGCCATTTGTGACAGGTCTGGCCATCGGGACCGTCTGGGGACGGTTTCACTACATCTCAGATGTTGTTGTCGGGGGAATGATAGGGATCCTTGCAGTTCTGCTGGCGTGGAAGTATAATGAGTGTGGTATTGACGATAAGGCAACCTTAGATAGTTCCGGAAAGTTGAGCGAGCAGCGTGTGGCCTGACCTGATCCAGATTGGACCGTTCCCCATCCGAACCTGGGGGCTAATGCTGGCCCTTTCGTTTGTATTTGGGCTTTTCTATCTGAAGCGTATGGCTCGGCGCGACAATGTCGATTTCGAACCAATCCTCACTGTCGCTTATATCATGATCATCGGGGGCGTGCTTGGAGCCCGTCTTTTCTATGTAGTCCTCCACTGGCCTGACTTCTCGGGAAATTTGGGAGCCATTTTCAACCCGTTTCAATCCGGAAGATTCGGAATCGCCGGACTGAATCTGTACGGAGGCGTACTGGCGGCAATTGGTGGATCGTGGCTGTATTGCCGCTGGAGGAACCTTCCTGTTCTCAATATCTTCGACTACTTCGCCCCTACACTGGGCCTGGGAATTGGCATCAGTCGCATAGGCTGTTTCTTAAATGGCTGCTGTTTTGGCACTCCGACAGATCTACCCTGGGGTGTCAGTTTTCCAATTGGTTCGATTCCGTTTATGGTGTATGGGGTGCAACCGTTGCATCCCGCTCAACTGTACAGCTCCGCCTACGGATTTCTACTATTCATAACGATGCACTTTCTACTAAGAAGAAGACGGTACGTAGGGCAATTGGTAGCTATCACATTTGTAGCAGAGGCAATTCTCCGCTTCGTTATCGAATATGTCCGCTACTACGAAGAAGAGATGGTTTTCAGTTTTCTCGGAATGCAACCCACCTACAACCAGGTTGTTTCAGTGTTGCTGGTTGCCGCCGGCATTGCCGTCCATCTGTTGAATCGGAGAAAAGGCAGACCTGAGACACCCTCTATCAAAGTAGACGACTAGTCAATAACCCGGAGTTGCGGGTGTTCTGCCTGCTTCTGCCTGACGTAAGCGGTATCAAGACCCTTTTCAAGCGCCCGTCGATAGGCCTCGGCAGCCGAATGGTAATCGGCACGACTAAGGTGCAAATCACCAAGCATCTGAATATACTTGACCGGAGCATCGTCACCGGAAGCCAGTTCGAATATCTCAAACTGCAGGTTTAGGTAGTCTTCGACTCTCTCCTGAGCCTGATACAGCTTGCCCAAATGGTCGCGCGCCCTGACATTATCCGGATTCATCTCTATAGCCTTCAGCCACAGGCGTTCTGCCCGCTCAGTGTCACCGTTGGCGTAGTATGCCAGTCCCAGGTTGTTGTAGGTTGACCAGTTGTACGGATTGATCCCGTTAGCGATTCTCATGTAGGTAAGAGCACTGTCATACTGTTCGAGGTAGATGAAATATACTCCCAGATTGGCCCAGGCAACGCTGTGTGACGGATTGTACTCTATCGTCTTTCGGTAGAGCACAGCCGCAGAATCAGCTTCCCCTTGCTTGCCAAGGGCAATACCCTGCTCAACCCATGCAACGTCCGGGAACTCCTCGCGAAAAGCGGCTCGACGTCGCTCGACTTCCGCAGTATCACCCTGTCTTTCAAAATGCAGGAAAACGACATCCTGCACGCTCCGATTCCTGTGCCTGTCCAGATCGGACAGGTTATCAAACAACGCAATTGCTTTTGATGGCAAGACCTGTGTGGTCACACGAGGAACCAATAACAGCACACACAGAGCTATTGCCAGAACTCCGGTTGGTCCCAGACGCCTGATAGCAGCTCGTTTGTCGGCCAATGCGAAGAAGAGCAACGCAGCCAGAGGTACACCGGCAAAACATAACAGGTCCCAGTCACGCGGCATACCGAGCTTTGGTTCAATCACAAACGCGGCGAGCAAACACGGAACTGCGGCAAGCAGAAGGAACCTGTAGATGGGCTGACGAAACATCTCACGAACGGGCAGAAAGAACCCAGCCACCAGCAACAGCGGCAAACCCGGCAGGAGTTGCAGCAGCAGATTGCAGTAGTCCGCGATATGCTTAAATGAGAACATGTGGTAGCCGTCAACGGTGAAGCGATCCAGAAACACTGGGACCAGGGCAAGCCGGAACACATAGTTTGTCATGTACAAGTAGACAAACGCAACAACCGGCACCACCACTAGGATACTACCGACAATCCACTTGATTTTGCTGCCCCTCGCCGCAAACCACCGACCGACAACTGTTCTGCTTGCCATGGCATAGATAGCAGCCGGAAGCAGCACCACCCCGAACGGATGAAACAATACTGCCAGCACGGATGGAATTCCTATTGCCCACCAATCGATAACACCGCGCAGGGCAAGCAAACCGCAGAGCACAAACAGCACAACGGACAGAACAAACAGCGGATAGTTTTCTAAATAACCAAAAAAGAGCAGCATATATCCGCCACTTCCCATTCCCAGAAGAAAAACAAGCCTGTCTCGATTCGATGAAAACAGAAACCGGGCGGAAGCGGCAACTGCCAGGAGTATAACAGCACCGCAAGCTACTGATAAGAACTGAAGCACGAACAGTGCGCCTTCCGGTGTTATTTCCCCCAGCGTACGGTACAGCCATTGCTGAACCAGAAACGGTCCGGCCTGCCAGGGCTGTACGAAATGAGTGACCTCCTGCAATTTGGCAAGCACGAGATATCCGTCACCGAGGAAATGTGTTCGCGCCCGAAAAATGTAAAAAGCCAAAACAAACAGAGAGAGAATCAGTGCAGCGACGATGGCATATAGCCTATCATTTGTTGGCCCTGACTCCCGTTCAGCATGCGGCAACCGGGAGTACCACCAGACTACGGCAGGTGTCACCAACCCAACTACAACCAGAAACAGGCGGCCGTACCACCCAAAGTATGCGTAAGAACTCACGCCCCACAGACGCAGATCAGGGAAGAACGAACAGACAAGAAGCCCCGCAACCACAAACAAATGAGTCGCAAACACAGCCCCCAAACCGTTGTTCTTTGCCGAAAAGTTCACTCCTGATAACCTGCTACCGGCGGTACTGTGCGACCGCGACTCAAAACCTACTGAACCTCGAGCATCCTCTGAAGAGAGAGATGTACATCACTTCTGAGTTCATCACTTACAGAAATTGGTTCAATATCAGCGAATTTCTCCACACAGTATGCCAGACAATTGAGTGTCGTGCGATACATATTAGGACACACCGGGCATACTGCCTCGGAAAGTGGTAATATCGTCTTGTCCGGGTGGTCGTGAGCCAGACGATCTATGAGATTCAGTTCGGTGCCTATGGCAATCGTTGAGCCTGACGGCGCGTCAGCACAGTATTTGACAATCAGGCTGGTTGATCCGGCAGTATCGGCTTTCGCCACAACTTCCGGAATACACTCAGGGTGGACGATGATCTGAGCGTTCGGGTGCTTCTCTCTCATAGCATCGACATGCTGCACCGTGAAGTTCGTGTGTACGTGACAATGCCCTTTCCACACGATGATTTTCGCCCGCTCAATCTCTTCATCCGTCAAACCGCCCTGCTCCCTCGAAAAATCCCATAGTGCCATCTCGTGCGGTTTCAGTCCCATCTTAATGCCTGCATTCTGCCCCAGATTTCGGTCCGGACAGAAGAACACTTTTTCCTTCCGCTCGAATGCATATCGCAGGGCGGCGTCGGCGTTGGACGATGTACATATCAGTCCGCCGAATTTTCCGGTGAATGCCTTGAGGTCTGCCGCCGTATTCATGTAGGAAATCGGCATGAAGGTTTTCTCGCCACCAAATCTCTTCAGAGAGTCCCAGGCTCGTGTGACATCAGCCATGTCCGCCATGTCTGCCATGGGACAGCCAGCTAACGGGTTTGACAGGTAGACTTTCTGGTGCCTTGCCGTCAGGATATCGGCTGCCTCAGCCATGAAATGCACACCGCAGAAGATAATAATATCGGCTTCTTCCTGAACCGCAGCAATCTTCGATAGACCATAGCTGTCACCGAGATGATCGCCAAACGCTACCACTTCCATCCGCTGGTAATGATGAGTAAGAATGCACAACCTGCGGCCCAGCTTTGCTTTGGCTGCACCAACACGTTCTCTGAGTTCCTCAAGTGAAGCTTCCCGATATTCCTTTGGCAACACAAAAAACAATTGTCACTCCCACTTCCGCTCTACGCTGTCAGACAAGCCGACTGGAGCGTCAGGACTTGTTGCGGATGTAGTCAACGGCTTTCCTCATTCTCTCAACAACAATCGACTGCCCGAGCGTTGCCAGCAAATCGAACAGACCGGGGCCAACCGATCCGCCGGATACGGCAAGGCGTGTGGGATGAATGATCTTACCCTTCTTCACGTCTTTCTCTTCCGCCAACCGGCTCAATTCCGCTTCCAGGGCATCCGTGGTAAACTGTCCCAACGCTTCGAAGCGCTGAGCGAGTTCTTCAAGATACCCCGCTGATTCTTCACTGAAATGCTTCGCGGCGGCCTTTTCATCGTAGACATAATCAAAAGAAAAAAAATACGCGCCGCGTGTGACGATATCGGAAACTCGCTGTGCCCGCCCCTTCAGCAAATGGATCACACTTCGCAGGTACTCCCAGCGTGTTTCCAGCCAGTACTTGGTGGTAAGATCGGCTTCCACCAGCATAGGGGCCACCATCACTGCCAGATCATGGTCAGACTTCTTCTGTATGTGTTCCTGGTTGAATGCAAGCAGCTTCTCTTCATCGAATACAGCGTTGGACGCATTGAAATTGGCGTCGTTGAAAATGGTAACCAGTTCCTCGGTAGTGTAAATATCCCTGTCGGTTTTCGGGGACCAGCCCAACAGCGACAGATAGTTGACCATAGCTTCAGGCAGTATGCCCTCACCCTGGTACTCGTTTACATCCTTGTCACCGAGTCGCTTGGAGACCTTTTTCTTGTCCGGTCGAAGGATCAACGGCACATGGCCGAATCTCGGCAGATCAAAACCGAACGCTTCGTACACAATAATCTGCTTGAATGTGTTCGTGACGTGATCATTTCCCCTGATGACATGAGTGATACCCATGTCGTGATCATCCACGACTACCGCGAAATTGTACGTCACCGAGCCATCTGACCGGGCAATGATAAAATCCTCGATTTCCTCGTTCTGGCGCGTGATGCGACCGGAGACCATATCGTCAAATGATGTTCCCCCGTCGGGGATCTTCACCCTCACCACCGGCTTCTCCCCCGCCTTGATTCTCGCCTGGACTTCATCTGCCGACAGCCCCAGGCATTTGCGGTTGTACATGAGCGGTTTCTTCTCGGCCTTTGCTTTTTCGCGAGCAGCTTTCAACTCTTCCTGGCTGCAAAAACAGTAATAGGCTTGCCCGGTCTGGATGAATTTCTGAAGGTAGTCCGCATACAACTCACTACGCTTCGACTGGAAGACTATCTCCCCGTCCCACTCCAGCCCCAACCACTTAAGGGCACTCAGGATCGGGTCTATCAGTTCAGGTTTTGATCTTTCGAGGTCAGTATCCTCAATGCGAACTACAAACTCGCCTGCATTGTGTTTGGCAAACAGGTAATTAAAGATAGCCGTACGCGCTGTACCGACATGCAGATAGCCGGTCGGCGACGGAGCTATGCGAACCTTGACTGGGTTGCTCGTCATTGTGTTGTATCCTAATCGCCGGAAGGACTCGACTGTGGTGGCTCATCAGAGCGAAAGCCCGGCGGTGAAGTCGGGGGTTGTGGTGACAACGGCGGAGCGCTGCCTGACTGCGCTCCAGGTGGTGGTGGTGGTGGCAATGTGCTCAAAGATGGTTGCGTGGCTTGTTGCTTGGGAGTTGGAGCCGGCATTGGTCTGACAGATAGTGAATTGAGTTCGAACTCAAGACCACCGGTCATTTTCACAATCAGGTTATACGCCGGCACCATCACAAGACCCAGCAGTGTGTTGAACACCGCGGCGAACATCGCAAACACGAACGGCATCATAATCATGACTATTCCAGCCACCGCACCACCGAGTTCAAGATCACCGGTGTCAATCCCTGAAGCGCTTCCCATGAAAGCCAGCATGGGCACAAGCATCAAAGCGTAGAAAATCCCCACGACGAATCCGAAAGCCAGATTTACAAAGAAAGAC
>QNAF01000019.1 GCA_003641405.1 Candidatus Zixiibacteriota bacterium
GACCGACTGCGAAAGCCCCGACTGTTCCGTCAGGCAAGATGTAAGCAGCCGTCACCCCCGGAAACCGGTACTGATCATAGAGCGCTTCGAGCTCTGACTGAAACTGCGTTTTCAGATCCAGCGAGTTTGAAAATCCGGGAATATATATAACTGTCACAGATATGAGGACCAGCATGCTAAGCGAGAGCAATCTGATTCGACACTTGGATATCATCTACGCTATCCTTTCTTCACAATCAGTTTCATAAACCCGTTGACGGCGACAGTAAATCAAACGAACGGGAATGTGCTAAAAGCTGTAGGATGTCTGAACGCCGATCGTTTGATGGAGCTGTTCGACTGTATATGGGCTCTTATTTGCATCACCTAAGAGAACCGTTCCCATGTAGTCCAGGGACATGCTTACGCGGTTCGAAAGCCGGTAGCCCACCTGAAAGGCAACTTGGGCATCTCTCAGTCCCGCACGGGCATTGAATTCCTTGAGCGTTTCGGTCTTTTTTTCAACGGAGTACCACGCGTCAGCATATTCCTGGTTCATGAACTCGAGGTTAGACATGCCCAGAAGTGAAATGCGATCCGTGATTGGCTGTTGAATTATGTAAAGGATCGAATAGAGAAACCCTTGCCTGACCTCGTCCTCTATTCCATCCCGGTTGTATTCAACAGTTGTAGGGTAGTACCCGAGAGAAGCGCCGACCATACCAACTGGTGTAGGATATGCGAACATGGTACTGACATAGATCTGGGTGAACAAATCGGGAGAGTCTTTCAGAAGTGCTCTGGTTTTGTCGCTGTGGTCGACGTCAAAACACACCACTGAGTATTTTTCAGAGTTTCTTCTATCTCCTGCATTGATGGTCACGCTGGCGAGAAAGCCGTGTTGCTGGTTCATGTATGTAACACCAAGCCCTTCAAGAAGTGATATGGAGTATGAAATTGCGCCCCGGGTATAGTTTGCTTTAAATGAAGGCAAGGGAGTTACATAGTAATCATCTGATCCTATATATACATTCTCGGTGTAGACACCTGTACCCACGGAAAAATCCCAACCCTGTTGCGCGACAACCGTTGTCGCACAACACGCCAACACTATTACGAAAGACAATACCGCTCTTCCCAACTGTGACCAGCATCGTGAGAAAACGGCAACTGGATTATCCTGCTTATCAAACATCATGGTTTTCTTCTCTTTCTCCTCAACATGTTCATTAATAGACCGATCGTCGGTCAGTACTTGCTTGAATACTACTCTGGGCCCTGCAGACTCTCTGGTTGATGCCAATGAACGTCCACAGCCCCTCTCCGAGGCTTCGAGCCATCAATATCAGCGCAGTCAAACCAAGTGAGACAATGCGGCCAAACTGGTAAGAGTACATCACCGATCCGTATCCTTCTGATTGTGTGACATAGTCGCATCAGAGCCGGGTGCAGCAAGTTGCAGTTCCATGACGCGAAAGAAATCGTCCTGAATCTGCTTCATGGTAACGCCAAGAACTGTTGTGATCATCTCCCCGCGGTTTTGGATGATTTCAATGACACCGTTGTTCTGACACCAGAGCAAAAGAGACATCCGCTCCGGATCGAGGTCGGAACGGATTGTACCGTCGCTAATACCGTCGGCTATTGCATCGGCGAGAATCTGGTGAATCCTTCCGACAGCCTGCATATATTCCTTTATCAGCGGGTCATCCTTAAGCTGGCCAAGCATCGCCGGGGATATTCTTCCGATCTGTACCTTGGCCTGGAAACAAACGGTGTATTCCATGGCATACTTGAAGTAGAATCGTCCGATCCTCATGGCGCGATCGAGACCGTTCTTACCAGCGTTGTAAGCACTGCGAAATCCTTCTTCCTCGATCTTGGTTCCGCGAAGATCCAGCCCGGCGAGAAGCAATTGCTTGCTGGCGAAGTAGTTGTATATGGTTGACTTACCGAGTTCCGCGGCGGAGGCAATGTCGTCCATTATCGCCCTTTCAATCCCCTTCTCAGCAATAACCCCCGTCGCCGCATCGAGTATCATCTCTATCCGTCGTTTTCGTTCCCTCTCCTGTCGTTCAGCTATTCCCATTATGACACTCCTCAAGAGTTTGCGACCACAGTTCCATATACGAACGGTCGTCTATCAAGTCAAGTCTTTTTTTAGGCTGTCAAGATTTTAGCGCGTCAAAACGGTCACAATAGGGTGTAAGTCCTTATGCCACAACGGCTGACACAGAACATGGCTGTCCACAACCCCCTAGTACCCCCACAAATCCTGTATATCCGTTCTGGTCACAGTTCATTCATCTGACACATAAACGGCTTCACCCGCGAAAATTGTCTGCTCATTTTCAATAATAGTGCAACTTTTCATGAAAAATTGTCGTAAATATACAATAATATGATATATTGATAGTATGAAAAGCAGAAAACTTTACAACAGAATTGCCGTGCTCCGACAGGAGCGAGGGATGTCCAGGAAGCTTCTCGCCGAGAGGATCGGGGTCAATGTTCAAACCGTTGGGTACCTCGAGAGAGAGGAATACAATCCCAGTTTGGACCTGGCCTTTCGCGTGAGCGAGTGCTTTGAACTTCCCGTCGAAATGATCTTCTCACCTCATCCCATGCTGCCCCTTAGTGAGGAGTTGTATCGACGAAAGCGCAAGGAAGGAGATTGATATGAGTGTATCCGAATCACAATTGAAGAGACGAATAGGAGTTGTTGTCAATTATGGCCTTCTTGTCTTAACTCTTCTCCTGAGTCTGACGGGGCATTTGTTTGGGTGGTCTGTTGGGACAAAAGTCTGCTTCTGCCTGTTGGCGATTTCTGTGATTGTCACATTTTTCCCCGTACACATTCGGAGTGGTTTGTGGCGTTTGGCGCATGCCAAACTGGAAACACTGGATGAACGAGAGATACAGCAAAACCTTCAATCACTGCGCCACGCTTATGCTGTTTTCACAATTGCCTCGCTGCTGATAATCTTGATCCTGGTGGTTTTTGGTTGGGGTGGTCAGACCCGGCAACTGGCAGTATTTTGGGTACTGTTCTACCTGGCACATACACTTCCCTCGTCAATTCTCGCCTGGACTGTGAATCGTGTTCCCACAAAAGGTGAGGCGTGACGTATGCTCTCCAAAGTTCACGACTACAAATTACATCTGAGGCTCGAGAATCTCATTTGTCTTCTTATTGTCGCTGGTGCATTATTGGTGCTGTCCTGTCAAGGGACACGATCAACGGCAACAGAATACGAACTCTACATTGATCGTGCCGTAGAGGTCTGGCAATTCCAGGGCTCTTACCTTGTGGCAAAGGGCGATAGTATTCTCGCGCGAGGCGGGCGTGGATTTGCCAACCTGTCAGAACAGCGCTCTAACGGACCTAAGACAAAGTTCCTTATTGGTTCTACCACCAAACCTTTTACAGCTATTGCTATCCTACAGTTAGTTGAAAAAGGGTTAGTGGATCTCAATTTGCCATTTAGAACCTACATCAATGATTACACGGCAGAAAGGGCTGACAAGGTCACGGTTCACTATCTGCTGAGCCACCGGTCCGGCATACCTGACGTAGTCAGCAATCCTGAATTCTCAAGCAAGATGCGTGAGTCAATAACGCCGCACGAGATCGTCGAGTTCTTTCAAGATCGTCCACTCGATTTCACACCCGGCAGCAGGTACTCGTATAGCAGTTCGAACTACGTGCTGCTTGGCCTGATAGTGGAAGCGGTTACCGGGCCATCATGGAACCAGTACATACAAGAACACATCTGCCGGAAGATCGGCATGGAAAATACCGGCGTGTACTATGACTATGCTGAAAGATCGGATTTCGCATCTGGCTATGCGCCGGGTCCGTCCGGTTCCCTTGTTGAAGTACCCCCCATTCATCCGAGTTGCGGTTACGCAGCGGGGGCGCTGGCATCTACGGTAGACGATCTGTATCAACTGCACAAGGCGCTCTACGACACTACGTTGCTGGACTGTCTCTCCATTGACATGATGCTTACGCAGCATTCTCCCACCTATGGTTACGGTTGGCTGATCGACGATTTTGGCGGCCATCGGCTGACCGCGCATGGTGGCGGCGCTCCCGGTTATGTATCCATCATGCAACGCTGGCTCGATGACTCGATTTGCGCGATTGTGCTCTGCAATAACGTAAGAGTTCCGGCTTACACGATTGCCAATGCCCTGGCGGCCATCGCACTTGGTGAGCGATATGATATGCCGATTGTAAAAACACCCTTGTCTATTCAGCACGAACGCCTGGCTGAATGTGTGGGTACTTACGAGCTTGGCTCTGGCGAATATCGTGTCGTAAGCCAGGGCAACGGTGGGCTGTTGGTACAACGTTCTTCGGGACCGGCTCGTCCTGTCTTTCCTGAGGCTGAAGACAAATTCTACTTCGGGAGGGATCACTTAACGACCATTTCTTTCATTCGTGATGATTTAAACAACGTCGTTGCACATACTCTGACACAGGCTTTTGATCAGGATACTGCATGGCGAGTTGAAGTTGCTGACCATATGAACGACTGATTTGGCGTCAACCACAAACGCAAGAGAAAGGAGACAATAATATGTCAATGGCTGAGTGTCCGAAATGTTCCAGCGCCCGAATCGATAAGGGGTGGATTCTGAGCGCAGGCAAGATAGCCTTCCGATCTGACGGGTTGCCTTACCCATTTTCAGGAGGCAATGTACGCACGTATGTATGTGTTGACTGTGGCTATACGGAATCGTATGTCGAGAGAGAATACCTCGATAAGATAAAATCAAAGAAAAACGGCTGAAAATTAAGCAGGGGATAGTCGTCCAGTGTGTGCCTGTTTCCTGATCCTCTCAAGGCAGATGCATTGGACGACAGAGGAGTGAAGCGTGAACCAAACAATTGAGTGCTTGATGAACCACCGGTCAGTTCGCAAGTACAGCGAAAGACCTGTTGATCCCGAGATATTGGATGTGATCCTCAAAGCGGGGACACGAGCCGCTACGGGAGGAAACCTTCAGCTATACACGATGCTTGTGCTCGACGACAAAAACACGTTAGCGACACTAGACAAAGCACTGGAAGTGCCGTTCATCGAACGATCCAACTGTCCCGTCGCGATAATCGCTTTGGCCGACCAATACCGAGTCAGGCGCTGGCTGCAGGCGCATACGGATCGCGAAGTGTGTAACCACCGCCCCTACAATTTCTTTATGGCCATATGGGACGCTTTGATCGCACTGCAGAATAGCGTCGTTGCGGCAGAGAGCCTGGGACTGGGCACCTGCTATCTGGGAAGCGGCGTTGAGCTCGACGTACAAGAGCTATTTGGTGCCCCTGAATATGTATTTCCTGCCGGGCTTGTTTGTCTCGGCTATCCGGAAGTGTCACCTAAGTTAAGCAAGAGGCTGCCGCTTGACGCCGTTGTCTGCCATAACCGTTACCACATTCCGACTGATGATGATATTAACCGGTGGTACGAAGAACGCGACCGGGTCTGGAACACCGTTCCGGAATCACGTAAAACGGAATTATCTAAACAGGGTATCGCCGGTATTGCCCAAGCCCTTTCGATTCAGAAGTTTTCGCCGAAAATCGTTGAGAAGAGAAGCAGGGGCATTCTGAAGAGCCTGAAAAACTCCCGCTTTGACCTGTACACTGGTTTTGATGGGGATTAATAGTACAGCCGGATCAGGAATGGGAACTCCTGATCTTCAGGATTGATCTGACACGCCCTGCGAAGCATGTCCAGGCTGCGCTGATGCTCGCCTCTCAGTTTGTGGAACAGACTTTCGGTAAGCAGTTGGTTTCCCTGAATGAATCTCAACATCTTGTCGGAATCCTCTATGTTGTTGAAGACCGCGTTGAGATCCGTTCTGTTCTGAGCCAAGAACCGAACGTTCTTGCTGATATTGTCGGCATCAAGACAGGCGGGCGCAAAGAACTCAGTGTAGGATTGATCGTCCGTGTTGATCTTGCTCACGGAAGCCAGTTCTGCGATCGTCTTGCCATCAAGCACCAGAGTTGCGGCAAGATGGTACGGGTCGGAGTAGAAGTACTCATCCTGCCCGAGACTGGCAACGCTTGCGGCCCATTGTTCGAAATCGACTCGGATAGGCTCCATTGATCCCAGCAGCACAGCATGGTAGTGTCCAAGCCAAACAGTGCAGTTTGGAAATTCGGAATGGAAGGTGGTAATAATGCCCAGGAATTCTTCGGTCCGTAGCTTGTGCAACGGCAGGTACTGGGAGACCATGCCGACCGGATTGAGGTGTTTTCTGCAAAGCGCAAAGTACTCTTTTGTATAGAGATTCCCCGAACCAAGGATAGGGTGAGTGGGATCACATGATATCAGGTCGTACTTCTTTGGTGTCATTTGCAGGTAGTGCCTGCCATCGCCGGAGATGATCTTAAGGCGTGGATCATTAACCACGTTTCGATTCAGGTCCCGATAGAAGACAGCGGCATCATTCAGGCCCTCCACCAGTTCAACGCATTCTATCGACTCGACCTCGGGGTGTGAGGCAATGGCTGAAGTTGTTACACCGATGCCAAAGCCGATGACAAGTACGTCCTTACATTCAAGTCCCAGCAGGAATGGAAAATGCCCAACCATCTTTACAACTTTGATGGCATCGTATGTTGACCCTATGACGGCGCTGTTGTTGACAAAAGTGTATTTGGACTCTGTCCTTGTTCCCCTGTCCTGTCCTACTGACAGTGTTCCCTCAACAGATTCCCGATAGAAGAGAATTTCCCGGTCGAACCTTGCGAACGACGGTGGCAGAATACGAATCGTCGGCTGATAGATTATGACTGCTACGAGAGCTGCAGTCACCGCGTAGAGGATGCCCCTGGTAAGCTTGAGCTTGCCCCGCGATGTCGAGCAGTGCAGGATGTATGCTCCAGCTCCGGCCAGCACGACAATCATCACAAGGACCGATACGGTGGCTCCCAACAATGGTAGCAAGAGAAACGATGCCGCGATGGGGCCAATAACGCAGCCGATAGTGTTGGCCATAAGAACGACACCAACATCACTGCTGATGTTCTTCTTCCCGGCAGCATACATGCGACAGGCGAGTGGGAAAGCATAGCCTGAAAACACTGCCGGTGGGAATACGATGAGAATTGAGGCTACGAACGGCAACAACAAGACCCGCGCAAGCGGATCCCCCAATGTAGCCTGGAAGGGGAACATGAGGATCTCGGGGAAATAGATCAGAAGAACGAGTCCAAGTCCCGCCGTTGTGCCCATGAGCAGTAGCACACGAAGCATGGATCGCCAGTAGTCCTTCACATCGGGTCCCCACCGCTTGAAAAGAACACTGCCCGTGAACAACCCCAGTATCACAAGGGAAGAGACCAGGGCGAATGTGTAGCTGGTGTTGGTCAGGTAGATTCGGAACATCCTCAGCCAGAGCACTTGAAGGCCGAGAATTGAAAAACCGCAGGCAAGGGTTCCAACCAAGGCGATCTTCCGCAAGTTTACTGTGGAGGAAACAGCACCTCGATGGGGTTTTCGAGCGACCTGATGCCCTCCGTCAATTGCAGCTAGCCTGGCCGCTGGCATCTGTTCGGCCTGATTGTACTTGTTCGTAAGGAACAGCCAGATGGCCAGTATCAGATTGATGGCAACCGCAACGCCGACTGTGTACATCTGGCCGAGCATACCCAGCAACACGAACCCGGTTGCCAGCCCTCCGACGGCACTTCCGAGGGTTTCGAGAGCATACAATCGTCCGAGTGACGGTGCGATGGAATCGTCCGATCTAATAGCAATCTTGCTGATGATCGGAAACACACCTCCCATCAGGAACGCCGGGATGAACAGAAGGACGGTGGCTATGAGGAAAACCAATACTTCGATCAGCCCCAGGGAAAAGCCACTGCTGGAAAGAGAAGAGTACAGATATGGTATTGCGTCTCTAATCAGGAAGTAGTTGAGTGCGCTGAGAACGCCTGTCCCCGCAAGCAGAAACGCCAGCAGGTTGCCAATACGTTTCTTGTCGTTAGCAATCTTGCCCCAGAAGTATGCCCCGGTTCCAAAACCGGCCATGAAGGATGACAGAACAATGGTCGAGGCTGTAACGGTTGTCCCAAGAACCAGAGAAAGAAGTCGATTCCAACTAACCTCGTAGAGCAGAAACGCAAAACCTGCCAGGAAGATGACGAGATGAATTGAGAGAAGCGCGCGGCTTTGTGTCTGTGTCTTGCTCATCGGTGACGGTGGTCGGGCTCAAGTCAATACTATCGCACAAGTATGTCGAATGTTCGACCAAATACCAATAACTAATTTCGTACCTCGGTGGGATCTCCACGCCTCGACCGTAAGTCCCCCGTATCCGGGCTGGGCTGAAACGACTCATGGCAGGTTTCTTGTTGTGCGGTTGTTGACTCTTGAATACACTGTGGACAACAGCCTGATGGAACAGGGTTGTAACGAACAATTGATATTGTTCTCTGGTCGTGAATATTCCGCAGAGTTTGGAGTAATTGAGACGTGAAAGCACTACAGAAGTTTTTCATGAACGAGCACATACAAATCTCGTTAGCAACCGGGGTATGTATCATTGCTCTGGCGCTGTATTTCAAAAAGGTGCTACATATTCAGGTCCCACTGTTGGAATCGAGTTTTCCGGCTTTTGTCGCTCTGTTATGGGAATTCCTTCACAAAAAGAACAAGTTGACCAGGCGACCCTGGACATGGCCCTGGTTTTGGGGCTTACTCATGTTATTGGCTGCCGGCTTGGTGATTCTACGACGAATGCTACTTGCAGAGTAGTTTTCCATTTCAGTTTGGTGTAACTGGCAGTTGGCTCGGTCAGGTCAGGTAATTACCGCTAAATAATCCCAGTCAATCAGTCAGAGATAGTTTAAGTGTTGCCCGATTTATCCATGCGTAACCGAACATGAAGTAAAATAAAAACCAGCTCTTTTCTTTGGTTACATCAGTAGTTTGCATGTCAGCCCGGATCAACTCACCGCAATCACCGGTGAATTCTTCAGTCCAGGAATACCCATGACCCCGGTAGGGGAAGCTGAATTTCTTCTCTCGTGCAACTTTCGTTGCTGCAAGGACAATCTCGTTACCGCCGATATAACCGCGTATCTGCCGCTCCCAGGCGAAACCGTATCCCTGGTAAGGGAACCCCCACGTCTTATCAATGCCCACTTCGGTAATATGTAAATCCACAACGTCGATACTGCCCTGCATTCTTCTGGCCCAGGCAAACCCATACCCACGCCCTGGGAAAGCCAGCTTCTTTCCTTTGCCAACTTCAGTTGTGCGTAAATCGATTTTCAGCTTACCTTCGTTCCCGGTGATAAAGTCAACAATGGTCTCGTACGGCACCGAAGCACGTATCGCACTATCATCGATTGGTGGCTTCTCAACCAGCCGTGTGCCATCAACCGGGCACTTGCCGGTCCAGCCGGTAAAATCGCATCCACATTTTGAACAGTACACATCAATCTCCTTCTGGAATAAGGTACTGCTCAACTGCAGGAATATTCGATTTCTCTTGCACAAATGTAGATGTACCGGACCTTGAGAGACATATTGAAATTGTTCGTCAATCACGCTGATGGAGCGTGTTCAGTTTCGCGGGGTCGCCCCCCCGTTTTCAAGTGCATACCCCCCAATAGATTGGAGTGTTGCGCAGCTATGTAGGTTACGTGGTTCGATCCGGTGGAACTAAGGGTGATAAGTGAAAAGAATTACAGGAACCGCTTGACAGAACAACTCAGGTATCGTATTAACGCTATTATGATAATGGATTTCAATTTCACGCAGGTATGATACTTGGCATCGCAACCCAAACAGTCAAAAGCAGCCATTGCTAAGGGATTAGTCGCAGTATTTCTTATTCTGTCTCTGACTGGCTTTTGCACCGCGTCGCTTCTGTCTCTGCACCTGCATATTCTTCCCGGTGGCAGGGTTGTTGCTCACAGTCACCCTCTCCCTGACAATGGCGATGAACATAGCCACGACCACACCCAGCAGGAGTATGTGGCACTGGGCAAAATCGCGCAGATTCTTGAGGCGGACGAGTTGTCTTGCGGGGGCGGTCTATTATTCTTTGCAGATCCTTGCGGTTCAGTTCGCATTGACCCCGAATTATCTTTGTCATTAACGTTAGTTTCGAGTATTGAGGGGCGGGCTCCTCCTTTGTCATCTCTTTCCTGATCACGAGTAATTGCGCGCATCACGCGCGAACGTACCAAAATCAACAGAACGAGGTGAGAACATGCAGAGGCTGATAGTACTCTCATTGGCGGTAGTCTTGGCCATAGCCGGTACGGTTGCCGCACATGGCGGAAAGATAACAGGTATCATTACGGAAACAGAATCGGGCAAGCCGGTACCATATGCGTCGGTTCAGATCGAAGGCACCAGTCTTGGCAGTATGGCCGATTCGAGCGGACAGTTCGAGTTGCGACATGTGCCGTCAGGCAAGCATACGCTGATAGTTTCTTCGGTCGGACACGAAACACATAAGTGCATAGTGCGGGCGACTGTTTCGACAGCTTCTCCGCTTGAGATAAAGCTTGAACCAACCCAGGTAGAAGGCGGCAGCATCGTTGTAACCGGCACGCGCACACCCAGATATGTAAAGGACGCACCAATCTTCACTGAAGTAGTGTCGAGGGCTTCAATTGAGGACAAGTCGGCACACAATATCCTCGAAGCACTGGCAGGAGAGTCCGGGATACGAGTGGAGCAACAGTGCCAGGCCTGCAATTTCAGTATCCTGCGCATGCAGGGTCTTGGGGCCGACCACACCCAGATGCTTCTTGACGGTCAGCCGGTGTATTCCGGTCTTGCGGGTGTGTACGGATTGCAGCAAATGAGTACTGCCGACGTTGATCAGATTGAAATCGTAAAGGGAGCAGGTTCCGCATTATATGGCAGCAATGCTGTGGCCGGTGCCATCAATGTCATTACCGCCATACCTCGCAAGACCGAAGGAAGCGTAAACATCGAGATTGGCCAACACAGTACGAACAGGTATGGGGTATCAGCCAGCGCCAGGAAGGACAAACTTGGCATATTCCTGTTCGCGCAACAGAGCGAGCAGGCCGAATTGGATGAGACCGGCGACGTCAACGCCACGGACGGTGTTGATCAACCTGACGGGTGGATTGACCGCGTCAGGGCCACATCGAAGAACGGTGGCTTCAATCTCTTTCTCGACGACGTGCTTGCCGCCGACCAGTTGGTTGTGCGGGGTAGATTGCTCAGTGAGGTTCGACAGGGTGGCTGGCTGACCGACAACTTGTTCGAGAACCCGTTTTCACCAGGTACCGAGCGGATCATCACCGACCGCTACAGCAATTAGGTAGAGTACAAACTGTGGCTGCCGGGGGGCAGTGAGCTAAACGCAAACGTGTCCTTCACAGGACACAAGCGTGATGCGACAAACGATACTTTTCTCGGTGACTACGAAGAAGCCAAAGGGGAGATGCCACCGGTTGACATGCTCCGTCCTTACGTTGCGGACGAACAACTGCTGATAGCCAATGTGAACTTCGTGCAACTTATCGCATGCAAGCACCGCGTTCTCGCCGGTCTGCAATACTCATACAATAATCTCGAAGAAAGTGGCATGTACCTGGATGTCGATACCGAAGAGCCGTACATGTCTACATCCCAGAAGAAAGCTAACGAGGTCGGTGTTTACTTACAGGACGAGTTCAGAGTTACTGATAAGCTGGAAATCGTGGCCGGACTTCGTTACGACTTTCATTCATCGGAAGACGAGTTCCGGGGTTCGGGCGACGTCTTGCCACAGGGTCTGGAGCCTCTGGAATACGAAGAATCCACGGTGAATCCGCGTTTTTCGATCAAGTACGGTGCAACCAATAATCTTATTCTGCGCGGCTCGGTGGGCAGCGGTTTTCGTGTACCGTACGGTTTCTCGGAAGACTTGCACTTGTGCAGCGGTTCTCCACGGGTGTACAAGGATGGCAACTTGAGACCGGAGAAGTCCCTCAGCTACTCAGTGACTGCTGATTATACACAGAAATCACTGAGTGCCAGTCTTAATGTTTACCGAACCAAACTGGAGAATGCAATCGGCTTTGCGGATGCCGACGAGCAAGTTGCTGATCTTGGCTATTCTTATCAATGGCAGAATATCGACAACGCCTTTGTCACTGGTGCGGAATTCAACGCTTCATGCGCTGTAGTAAATAATCTGACCCTGGGAATCAGGTTCGAACTGTTCGAGGGCAAGTATGACAATCCGCGTGAGGATTGGCTTGGCACAAGTTATGAAGAAGCGAGTAAGAACATCTCGCGTTACCCCCAAACTTCCGGCGGGCTGAAACTGGAGTACTCACGGTCGGCCTGGGATTTTGTGATTGACGCTGATTACAAGGGACAGATGTATATCGACCTGTGCGAACCGGCTGATCCCGCCGATGTCAAAATATATGAGACCGAGTCATTCGTTATACTTAACGCCAAGATCTCGAAGAAGCTCTTTGAACGGTACAATGTGTATATCGGGGCACACAACCTGACTGATTGTACTCAGCAAGAGAAGCACATCGATGATGCCGCGTTCATGTATGCCCCGGTATATGGAAGAATCCTGTACGGTGGTGTGCAGGTTTCGTTATGATCTGAAATCGCATTGTGAAAGTGGTGAGGCTGTCCCAAAAGATAGCTCACAAACGTTTCGGCAGGTCTTGTTCCGCCCAAGGTGGGATGTGACCTGCCGATCCACCATAAGCCCATGCCGTCTAATCAACTTCATCTTCCGGCCGTTTACACGTCTACCTTCGGCAGGGAATAGTAGGTCAGGTTGCTTGCAACCTGACAAATGAAATACAGTCAAAGTAGACCAGTAGGTCGGAACCAATCACTCCGAGGGTGCCTGTGGTTCCGATATCCTGTCTTGCTGGCGCGTTGGTACGGATCCAAATAGGTTTGAACTTGACGTAGCTTGATTCGTCTATACTATTGAAGGCTGGATCCGCGCAGGGTGAGAGAACCAACGTAGGATCATGATCGAAAAAGTGGGTTAGGAGGTGTTCTATGAAAAGGCTGGTAATAACTTTGGGTGTTTTTGCTGCTATGTTTGTGGTGAGTTGCTCTTCGGAACGGTTGGTTACAACCCCCGATAATGCAGATACGCCGTTCAGTATTCAAGGTAAGTGGCAGGGTGTGTTAGCATTCACGGCTTTCTTTGATAATGATAGTATCAGTTTCAGACATGTACTAACAAACCTCACTTTTGCAGACTCAACGTGGGAGTATTACCACTCGGATGATAACGGCGATCGGTTGTCCCTGTATGGCTGCAACTCTGAATTGAACAGGTACAATATCAGACACGATACCGTGCATTTGGACGACATGTGTCCCTATCTGGCAATTGTGGACCCAAGCATCATGTACTTTGAAGATTATTCATTCGAATTGAGCGAGAACCGACTGCTTCTCCGGTATTCACAATACAGTTCACATCTGGAGGCAGACCTTCAACAAGTGGTTGACCTCCGCCGCGTTTCTGACTGAATCAAGATTAGTTGCGGGTCAGGTTGTTTTCAACCTGACCTACGGTTCTGCTCAGATCTTCCCGTAGAAAGGGATGATTCTAGTTTGGTCTGATCACCTTGTCTGCCTCGTCCATGGCGGCCACTGTCATGTCCATCGACCCAACCTCTCCGATTTCCAGCTTGTCTCTCTTGTCATAGTGATCCAGGCAGGTTCCACATGAGGCTATACGGGCACCCCTGGCCTCAAGAGCCTTAAGACTGTCAATCACCTCGCTCCCCTCGGTGGTCAGGTTGATTCCCGAATTGACACAGCCAATCATGTCGATTCTGACCTCGGACCGGGCCAACTGGCTTAAAAAAACCGCAATCAGCTTCCGACCCAAAACCGGGTCACCGGTTCCCATTTGATCGGAATTTAGATATAGAAATGTCATACTTGCTCCTTGTTCGTGTTCTGCGATCTCAGTCGTGGGTCAGGGTATTGCAACTTGACCTACCGTCTTGATCGAATTCGCTCTCAGATGGTGAGAATATATGCCAACAGAGAATAGGAACAAGCGTAGCTTGCGAAATCCCGGATCCGCTGATTAAGAGATTATGAGGAAGATGGAATGGCAGAACCACCAGGGGGTTCTGCCCGGCACCAGCTACCCTGGAGTTTGCATCAGGAACGGCCGTCCCCTATATTGACCGAATGAACAACACTGACCCAATCAAGACCATGTTGAATGACATCGATGGTGGGCGAGTCCTTGATGTAGCCACCAGCCAGGGTGATTTCCTTCGTTTGTTAATCGAATCGTTTGACAACTATTCGGAGGCGGTCGGTATCGACCTGTCCGAAGAGAGAATCACCGAAGCGCGAAAGGCGGGCGACGATAACCTTGTCTATGAGGTCATGGATGCCACCAAGCTGAGGTACCCCGATGGATATTTCGATACGGTGGCTATCCGGCACTCCCTGCACCACCTCGCCGATATTCCTTCGGTGCTGAATGAAATGATGCGTGTGCTTAGACCGGGCGGGCTGTGTATTGTATGTGAAGTGTATAAAGCGCCGGAGACCGAACGAGAGAACTCACAGCGCCACCTGCATCATTGGTGGGGCGCGGTCGCCCGGTATCGGGGTGAGAGCCACAACGAAACGTTCACCAAACCCGAAATCCTGAAGTTAGTCGAACCGCTCAACCTAACCGAGCCTCAAGAATCCGACTTCTGTGAAGAGCACGAGCCAGACCAAAGCGCCAGGGTTCTTGAGCAGATGCTAAGTCACACCGAATCAGATGTCGCCAAGCTCCGGCAGAGCGGCGGACCGGAGGAACTGATTCGGCAGGGTGAGGAACTGGTTGCCCGGTTTCGGCGATTGGGATTTACCAACGAGAGTCTAATCTACGTTATTGGGCGTAAGCCACTTTAGTCTCGTAGGTCGGAGCCAACCACTCCGAGAGTGCCTGTGGTGCCGACCTACTGTGTTGTGGGCGGCTTCAATTACATCATCTGGTGGATGAAACACTCTCATCAATACTCCTTGTCCGTCTCTGATTCGTTAAGTGTGAGATACGCAGAGGGGCGGCGTTTGTTGCATAGTTATATGGATGATCGTACTACATCAACCGGTACACCAGTCAAGGGCAAGATACAAGGACAATGCGATCCGGCCCTATCCGCTGTCCTTCCCGGACCCGCTGATTAAGAGCAAATAGCAAAACAGCTAAAGGGTTATGCCCTACCTAGCTGTTTCTTCATAGGTTGATACTTGAGGCCGGTGCCATCAAAACAATCCGTTTGTCTAATACCGGTTGATTTCTTGTACCCCATTTTCTCGTAGAATGGGATTGCGTAAAGAGTGGCGGCCAGGCGGATGACTTCGGCTCCCTGAGCGAGACACTCCTTTTCGAAACGCCGCACAAGCTTCCGCCCTATCCCGTGGTGGTGCATACGACCGTCAACGAACAGACTCCGCATCTTCTCTTTGCTGCCACGCAACACTCCCACGATCCGAGAACGGCGGTAAGTTGCCACAAACACCATTGGGGCTGCAATCATCCTGGCGATTTCCTCTTGATGTGACTTCCGTCCGGATCGGGCGTGCCGGAACGGTCCGAGGAGTTTCCTTTGCTCCTCTTGCGAGGCGTACGAGAGATTGTATTGCTGAAAGGTGTCAGCAATCAGCCGGC
>QNAF01000020.1 GCA_003641405.1 Candidatus Zixiibacteriota bacterium
ACTGTGATGGATCGGATAACTGGTAGTCGTTGATTACATAGGAATACTGCACAGGTAGTATTCTTAATGATGATAAGTGGCCATCCCATAAAGGGATGGCCACTTCCTTTTGGCTCTCATAGCGCATCAAGTCTTCTGCGCCCAGAGTGTTTTTCCGGCTAATATCCTCACACACGAGACAAGTGGGGCATCTGATTGGGGGATTCTGCCCCGTGAGAATCTCACTGAGCGGGGAGCGCAGGCAAACTCGTTGTCCGGCTTTGGTTTTGGGCAGTACAGGACAGGTTTTTTTTATTGACGTCGTAGTCATTGTCAGGTATTTTACTATACTTGTTTTGAGAAAAGTCGTTGATTGTTGATTGATAGTGGTTTATACTACAGGGAGGTAGAACGAAAAAAACATTTGATAAAGTATTTGATTTGCTCGTTATAGAGTTAGAGTGTGTGGAAAATTATCAATTAGAATGGAGGCTTGTAAGGAAATGAAAGCCAAACTACTTGTTATGTTTATTGTACTGGCGATGGCGTCCGCTCCTGTTATGGCGCAGCAGGACCCTAACGATGCCGGGAATCAGGACTCGATAATTCTTGTTATAGAACATCAGCCCGATGTGAGTGGGATTGTCAGCGTTGATTCCACGTTCACGGCTGAGCTATACTTCGTCAACGATATGCAGAACATAGTCACAGCGACAGGTGGCTATGAATGGGACAATGATAATGTAATGCTGGACAGTGCAATCGTCACTCCCCTGGCCCTTACGGCATTCAATATGATGCGGGTTGTCTACTACGCCAATAACGTAGATTCGAGCAACTACTATCAGTTGTTCCAATTCGGAGGATTTAGAATCTCGGGCGATGGTCTGGCGACATCAACCAGCAGGCAGCACATTGCCACTTACCATTTCCACGTTAATCCGTGGCCGAACCCAGGAACTGATTCGTGTGTGATTGACTCCCAGGAATTCACTGGTGGAGCCATCCTGAAGTTCGTAGACCCAGACAATGTATGGTGGTTACCTGCCTTTGGTCATAAGTTCGTGATCAAGGATGTTGCCGAGTCCGGTGGGCTTGGTACCATCGATAACTTACCGCTTGAGTTCTCGGTGGAGCAGAATTACCCTAACCCGTTCAACCCCGAGACGACAGTTGAGTTTGCACTGCCGAGTGCCGGGGAATGGGATGTAACCATCTATAATGTTCTTGGCCAGGTCGTAGAGAGTTTTGATGGAGTAGCTCATCAGCCTGGTGTTGTCCACGTGAAGTGGAACGCCATGAGTCACGCCTCGGGAGTGTACTTCTACCGGGTGGAAGCTGGCGATCAGTCTGAAACCAAGAAGATGATGCTGGTGAAGTAAGGTCGGTTGCATAAGAGAATAAAAAAAGCCCCCCGTTTTCCGGGGGGCTTTTTTATGTCAAGAACCTCAATCATGTTAGTGCAGGTCGTTACGGCACCATAACAGTCTGAATACCAACAAGATAGCGAAATTATGTTGACTTCAGTCAAGGATAAGTGTATTTTATAAGTCTGTACTGGTTTCGTGATATAGTTAAGTTATTGAACGATAAGGGTTTGTATGTTAGGGATAATTGGTAACAAGTTTTCAATTGGAAAAGATACTTATCAGCCGTACTCGGCCGAACTTCACTATTTCCAGATAGACAAGCGACACTGGTCTATCTGTTTTGAGCGTATAAGGAAGGCTGGATTTTGCATAGTATCTACGGCAGTGCCCTGGAATATCCACCAGGATGAGTCGAAGCACGTTGATTTTGGAGGTTTTGGTGATCCACGGCAGGATTTAGTCGTATTTCTGGAATTAGCTCGTGAATTCGGGTTCAAAGTTATTCTGCGTCCAGGCCCGATGGTTGGAGGGCAGATTCCCTACCGTGGCTTACCCAAATCGCTTTTCACGGATATCAAAGTGTTTGCCAGGGATGCCCAGGGGCAGGAGATCAAGCTGTCCGATGACTGTGGTGTCCAGGGAGGTTATCTGCCTTCGTATCTTCACAAGAACTTCCAGTTTCATTTGAAGAACTATTTCAAGGCTTTCATTGATACGACCAAGAACTACGTTCACCCGCGGGGACCGGTTTTCATGGTTGAACTTGACTATGAAACATCGTTTGGTCGTATGCTTGAACCCGGCAGCGCGGACTATAATGCGGATGTCATTGCTACCCACTATCCGACGTTTCTTGAGTCGCTCTATGATGACATCAAGAAGCTAAACGCTCTTTACAGGGAGAAAAACGCCGACTTTACCTCTGTCGAACCACCGCGCAAATTCACTGAACTAAACTTCAAAGAATACACCAAGGTTCTGGATTGGTTCAGATTCCGCGAGTATATGCTCAACACATACTTGAGTATGCTTGAGGATATTTTTACATCGTATACGGTGGAGCCTCTTTTCTTCCGTTCACTGTACTTCCGTTCAGGTGACCTGCTACCGGCATTTAATTTGGTTCCGGATGACAGATCACCGTTTCTCGGTACAAATGTCTTTCCGGAAGGGAGTTACTTTGATCTGTGCAACAAGGCACGGTTCCTGAGTGCTGAGTACGGCTTCGCCTTTTCATCATCGTTCCTCTCAGGCGCCCCGGCGGTTGACCCACAACGTGAGGTGGAGGTAGCGTCTATTAGTAACAATTCACGAAAGTTCTACTATGCTGCCGCACTATCCTCAGGTTTCAAGGGAATTAATCATCACATGTTTGTTGATCGGGATCACTGGCACAGTGCCCCATTGCGTCAGGATGGAACTGTGACGGAGGGATATGAGGTTGCCTGTAACTTCAACCAAGGCATTTCCACTCTTAGTTTCGAAGACATGGAGTCCAAACCTGAAATTGCTGTTCTGGGCAATCGTTTGTACTACTGGCTTCGTGAGACATCAAGCAAGAACGAGCTTCAGTATGTTCCGAGGTTGCTGAATGAGACAACGACCGGTTTCTGTCGCGACTTAATGCGTCTAAGGCTTGACTACGGCATTCGTGAGAACCGTGAGTATTCTACGTTGAAGGGCTATAAGCTGCTGTTCGTACCGGCCACCGAAGTGATGGCTCAGGCGGACCAGGAAGAGCTGATTGAGTTAGCCAAATCCGGCGTGACAATCGTCATGTGTGGGGTCATGCCTCGATATGACGAGAACTTCAAGGACTGTCAGATTCTTGCAAAGCATTTCCGCATTCGGACAACGGTAGATTACCGCATAGTGGATGTCGAGCACAAAAACGGCACGTTTCCCTGTCATATGTATGGTTCTATTCGATCCAGTGATGACTCCAAAGTGAAAAAACTTGCCAAAGCCGGAGAGAAGCTTGTTGCCGTCTGCTCCACAAGGTTCAAGGGGAAGTTCTACCTGCTGTCATTCGATTTTGCCTCAGGGGGTAACCACCACAGACTGGCTTTTGTGGAGTCGATTCTCAAGGATGAAGGCCACGAGAGCCATCTCTACTGCAGTGATCCTTCCGTCACGATATCATTTCAGATGGGCGTAAAGAAGGGGCTTCTGTTCGTTGTTGTCCCACCTCCAGGGAATCTCTCTGATGGATTCGAGGCGACACGCAGGGAAGTAATAGTGCGGGCGGATCTGCGAAAGGCTGGCTTCTCATCTGCCAAGCTTAAGCTTACTAACATAATGGATGGGGAAGAAGCCGAACCGATCAAGATCACGGCCAAAGATCTGAGATTGGGTATTCCTATGGAAGTTGATTTTCCTGACGGCTTGATTTTCCTGGTCGAAAAGCGATAAGCCTTCGCTGAGCGCAATATGGACTTACTCAAGCCTGTATCCAGTCGATTCATCAGGCATGTTTTGCTGTTGACGTGCGTCTTGACTGTTGTCATTGGCCTGTCTATAGGCTGCGACGGTGTCAAGATTTCCCACTTCCACGAAAACGGGGTTGTGGCGTCAGTCTCTCCGATTGCGTCCCAGGTAGGCGAACAGATTTTTCGCCAGGGCGGCAATGCATTTGATGCTGCCGTTGGAGTTGGATTCGCTCTGGCAGTGGTTCATCCGCAGGCAGGCAATCTCGGAGGAGGCGGGTTTGCGCTGGCGCGTGACGGCGGGAATGGACATATAATAGCACTCGATTTCCGGGAGAAAGCTCCACTGGCTTCTACCGAAGATATGTATCTCGATAACGGTGGTGGCGTTGTGGAGGACTTGTCAAGCCTTGGGGCGCTGTCTGCTGGTGTGCCGGGGACAGTGGCAGGTCTGCATGCCTTGTGGAAGGAGTATGGCACGTTACCGTGGGAAGACCTGGTAACCATTGCTGCCAAGATGGCCGATACGGGATTCATCGTTGACGAATACCTGGCAGGTTCACTTGCAGACTACCAGGACCAGTTGAGTGTATTTCCTGAAACCGAGTCATTACTGTTACCGGGCGGCAAAGTGCCGGGAGTTGGTGAACAACTAATCCTGAGTGATTTGGCTGCAACTCTGTATCTGATTGCGGCGGAAGGTTCGGAAGCTTTCTATAATGGGTTCATCGCGGATAGTATCGTGGCATGTATGGCAGAACATGGCGGGCTGATTACAGCGGAAGACCTTCAGCAGTATCAAGTCATGTGGAGGCAGCCAGTCCATTTCGAATTCGATTCACTCGACATCTACTCTATGTGCCCTCCAAGCTCCGGCGGCATCGTCATGGGGCAAATACTCAAGCTGCTTGAGCCATACGACCTCTCACGGTACTTCCCGGATTCGCCGGAGTATATGCATCTGTTTTGTGAAGCATCGCGATTGGCTTATGCTGACCGATCAATACATCTCGGTGATCCGGCATACTATTCCATACCGGGCAGATTGCTTAGTCCTGAGTACATAGATGAACGCCGAAAGCTGATTCCCGTGGATCACGCAGGATCATCAGACGCTATTGAGGCCGGTAGCCCCCTGAAGTACGAGTCGGATGAGACCACGCATTTCTCCGTGTGTGATAAACATGGCAACATGGTATCTGTCACGACGACTTTGAATGCGACATACGGATCCAAGCTGGTTGTGTCAGGGGCGGGTTTCCTTCTGAACAACGAGATGGATGATTTCTCAATCAGGCCCGGACATCCCAATTTGTATGGTCTGATCGGCGGGGAGGCGAACAAGATAGAGCCGGGCAAGCGAATGCTGTCGTCAATGTCGCCCACACTGGTTCTGAAAGATGACAAGCCTCTATTGGTGCTGGGTTCTCCGGGCGGTTCCAGGATCATTACTACCGTGGCACAGGCCATTGTGGGTTTCAGCCGTTTTGGTCTATCCCTTGAGGAAATAGTTTCGCAACCACGGTTCCACCATCAATGGTTGCCGGACGTGGTCTATCTTGAGGAGGAGGGCTTCTTCGTGGACAAGATACAAGCACTGATTAAGTATGGATACCATGTGCAGGAGCGCTCCAAATACGGAGACTTGCAGTTGATTCACATTACTGCGGAAGGGCTGATGCACGGCGCTTCCGATCCACGCCGTGGCGGGGCTGTCGCCGGTTACTGAGAAATCGTACTGCTGTTCGTATCCGACTATGAGTGCTGAGTGATCACATCGTTGGACATCTGCCGCGCACAACAACCTTCTTCAACAAGTCCCGTTGCTCTTGCGACAGCTTCCTGATAGCCAATACAATTGCGCCACAACCGGTCAAGGCAGCCAGAACCGCTATCAACGGACCGATATAGTAGGGGATGGCGCACACGGCACCGAGTATTAGTAAACCAATGAACAAAGCTGTTTTGCTCACGGTCCAAATGTCTTTTCGCACTATTCTCAAGATGACATATCCGGCCAGCATTCCGAATACAATCTTGCCGGAATAGAGTAGAATACTGCCGGTCACCGCACCAAAACTGGCTATTGGTATCGTGAGTGTTGATAGAATAAGCAAGATGGCGCTGGCGAGAATCTGCCCACTGCTTAGGAGAATGCCTCCTGCGAGTGAGCCGATCAGGGCTAAGACCAGAACAACCGCGCATGCGACCGCAATCAGCAACCCAAGCAGTCCGGCTGCCAGTGAAACAGATGCTCTTTTCCTAAGTTGATTTACCGATTCCTCGGCGTAGCGAGGAAACAGCCTTATCATGATAATTCCGAAAAGGAATGCCGCAAAAAGGTCTGATACCAAGAGAATGGCACCTGATAAGAAATCACTCTCCTCGTCCTCATCCTCTACTTCTGCCCCGTCTTTGCCGGAATCCCAAGTAATTTCGCCTATGACAGTAGCATCGCCCATGAGTTCAAGGGCGTCCTCTTTCTCCGATTTGTAGATCAGAGAACCCTTTATTACGGCTGAAGGCAAGATCGCGATTCTTTCCGCTCGCACCTCAACGTCACCTTCCACCAGACCGCTGATCCGGACAGTTGTTCCCGCACTGAAAACATTTCCCTTGATCACTCCAGCCAGTTCAATATCGGTACCTACGCAACTTGCGTCTCTTTCGATGACCGCGCGATTTCCTACGGTGACCTCAGCTCCTGCCGCCAGTAAGGATCCGGCAACATAACCATCCACTTGTACATACTGGGCACCGCATCGGAGTGAACCCTCAACTCTTCCGGAATGCTCTGCCTTGCGGCCGAAAAGGTTGGCGGAGCCGCCAATCTCCCCTGTGGTTCTGACAAGGTCTCCCGCGGCTACCAAATCACCCGTTATCGTACCTGCAACAAGGACTTCCTCACTGGCCGCATAGAGGTCGTCATCAATCTCTTCCAGGTTCGTGATATGAACGATATCGCCGCCCTTGAATGTTGAACTGAATCCGGGGGGCGTGAACAGGAGTGTCATCCAGAGAACAACTCCTGCCATAAGTGGCAATGATTTGATTGCTGTCGATAATCGTTTGCTCATTGTTTCAATCCCAAAGGCCTTTGTTCCTGTTTACGAGCGGTCTGATACCCAAGTTGCCGCTGGCCCGGTTAAAAGGCAATGAAAAAAGGGGGCATTTGACTTTCCTGAGGTTCCAGTTTGACCTTGAAGGCAGCAACGGTGAAAACATGAATGTTCCTGCTGGTCTGGCATCATGACAACAATGATTGTAACTGCCATCGCAGCATTGATTTACACAACAATAGTGAGATGTGTGCTGTCAGGAAAAATTCTCATGGTTGTGACTGACTGCATTCTGCTGATGCTCTCAGTTGGCGTTTTCTTCCTCTCTGTTCAGGAGCCTACGGGAAAATCAGCGCGGCCTAAGACAACACACAATCTGCATAATTACTACTCAGACAATCAATAGTGCTGCAGGAAGGCCGATATACGGCCTATATGCTGGTATTAGTATGAAACTGTTTCTAGATCGCAACAAGACGCTTCTGCCCAGGATTGACGTCATCAATCTGCTAATCAGGGTAACTATTCTCCTGATTATCTGTTGGTTCGGCTTCCTTGGTGAGGGGAGAAGCATTGACCGAGGTTTCTTCTACCCGGTCATGGTGACCTATGTTCTGCTGATCGGTTGTTTCCTTCTTGGAATCAGTGGCAAGTTCGATCTGAAATTGGCCTACCTGGCTTCAATTATCTATGACATCATTTTCCTTCCGCTTCTGATAGCAAGTACAGGCGGCACAGATTCCTCGTTCCATCTGTTTTTGTTCCTGACGGTTTCTGTAGCTGCCTATGTGCTCACTGCTCCGTTTGCCCTTGGAGCAACTGTGCTGCTCAGTGGAGCGTATGCTGTTCAAACAGTCTCATCCCTTCATCCGGATAGCCTGTTTGAACCGGTACTTCACGTTGGACTGATGTGGGTCTGTTTTCTGGCCCTGTCGTATGTCTCGAAGTATATGCGCAGGTCCGAACAGCGACTGATGGGGCTTTTCGACAAACTCAACATGCGCACATCCGAGCTGGAGAAATCACAGGCTCAGCTTGAGATGATGTATGAGAACACCCGCATCTTAGCCGGGATTCTTGAGCCTGACGGTGTTATCCGCGAGGTTATGCGAATTCTCGGTCACACGCTTCAATATCGTGACTATGCCATTATTCTTCGGACCAAGCGTGGAATCTACTATTATCGTGCGGTGTGTGAGAATGCGGATGTCCACTATGAAGAGAAAATGCTGGCGGTTTCAGAAGGTGATTTAATTGCCAGGGTGTCCCTGACCGATGAAACTATACGCGTTGTTGATCTCGCTGAACGTGACGATTATGAACCACTGCGAGCGGATGCGCGCTCAGTAGTACTTGCCCCGATGACAACTCATGGCAAGTCGGTGGGGCTGCTGATGGCGGAGTCCGGTGAACCCGCCTTCTTTGGGGCGCGCGACGAGCAGATGCTCCAGGTGGTAGCCCGTTCGGCAGGAATGGCCCTACAGAACGCAGAGTTACATCGCCAGACAGAAGAACTCTCAATTATTGACGAACTGACCGAGGCTTACAATTACCGCTATTTCGTCCAGAAACTGCACGAAGAGAGAAAGCGTGCCGTTCGATACAGTCTCCCCTTGTCGGTCGTTATGGTTGATATCGATTGGTTCAAGAAGATAAATGATTCTTATGGTCACGAAGTCGGCAACGTTGTGCTGAAAACCCTGGCAGACGTAATCCGCCAGTGCGTGCGTGATGTAGACATTTTTGCTCGCTATGGAGGCGAAGAGTTTGTGGTGATTCTCCCCCAGACTCCACTTTCAGAGGCAGAGCATATAGGAGAACGGATTCGAGAGCAGGTAGAACAGACTATCATTACCGTTGGGGCATCTGTGAAACTGAAAATCACCGTCTCGATAGGTGTCAGTTCTTACCCTGAAAATGAGCGTTCTGAGGAGGAACTACTCGAGGCGGCTGACCAGGCGATGTACCAGGCGAAGAAATCAGGTAAAAACCTTGTGTGTGTATTATAGACACTTGCTTATTGTATCACTCGACTAAGGACAAGATTGAAGATCATGGAAGAGCTTCTCAGTAGAATCGGTCAATTGTTCATCATCGGCTACCCCTCAGAAGAACCACCCGAGCGTTTCAAGCAGTTCGTGGCTAACAAGCAGATCGGCGGGTTCATCCTGTTTGGTGATAATTGCACCAGCGGTGCCGTTGTGCGACGGGCTGTTGAGAGTCTGAAGAGTTGCTGCCGGACGGCGCTGCCTTTTGTCTCTATCGATCAGGAGGGAGGTCGTACCAGCCGACTGACAAAGGAACCGGCACAGTACGGTGCTGCTTCTGCCTACGCCGAAACCAACAATATCGGCCAGTTCACCAAAGACTACACATCCACTGCGGCGTACATGAAATCTCTTGGGATTAACTACAATCTGGCACCCGTGGCAGACATCTTTTTGGAGGAACAGAATACATGTATGGACGGTCGTTGCTACGGCCGTACGGCTGAACAGGTGGCGTCGTTTGTGCAAGCGGCAGTTACCGTCAACAAACAGCACGGCCTGTTTTCCTGCTTGAAGCACTTCCCGGGACTCGGAGCGGCAGCGATTGATCCCCATAAAGCTACTGCGATTGCCGACTATGACCACTCCACCTGGGCACACCGTGAGAGAATACCATTTGTTGCCGGTATTGATGTGGGCGCAGAGACTGTCATGACAACACACATGCAATTGCCGTCTGTAGACCACGAGATAGTAACCGGTTCACGAACAATTGTATCGCGATGGCTGCGTGACGATCTCGGTTTCGATGGGCTTGTAATCACTGATGAGCTGTGTATGCTTGGTGCGGAAGCTCTGGGCAGTGTCGGCGAACGTGCCGTAGCGGCATTCTGTGCCGGTCATGACCTGCTACTGTTCGGACAGGACTACGATGTAGCTATGGAGGCCTATGAGTATTTCGCTGGCTCGGTGCAAGACGGAAGGGTGAGTGCAGAAAGCATCCGTACTTCGCTTGATCGAATAGCGGCTGTGAAGTTGAAACTTGGAAATACAGTGGTGTCATAGAGCATGTCATTACTAAAGCTGATAGACAGGAAACAATTGCTGGTGCTGGGTCTCAACTCCGGCACTTCAGCCGATGGCCTTGACATGGTCGCACTCAGGATCAGGCGAGCAATCGGTGGTGTGCGGATCAAGTTTGTGGACGGCTCGCGACGCAAGTATCCGGGCGAAGTTCGTAAGTCGGTTCTGGAATGTGCAGATTCAGACCTCATGGATTTGGACCGACTGGTCCAGCTTGACAATCTGTTGGGCCAGTTCTATGCGCGATCAGCGGCGAGTTTCATCAAACGACTGGCCGGCAAAGGGTTAAAAGTGGACCTGATAGCCTCACATGGTCAGACAGTGCGACACCTTCCCAACAAAGCTAAACAATCCGGTTTTGTACTGCATGGCAGCTTGCAGCTTGGATCGCTGGAGCAGATTGCGGCGCGGACAGGCAAAGTAGTGGTTGGGGATTTCAGGCAGGCTGATATTGCTTTGGGCAACGAAGGCGCCCCTATCACCGTGGCGGCCATGGCCCGGCTGTTTGCCGATCAATCCAAATCCAGACTGATAGTCAACATCGGTGGTATGTCCAACTTCTTCTATCTCCCGGCCCTCGGGGAAAAACGTCAGATTCTCGCTGCAGACTGCGGACCGGGCAACAGTCTGTGCGATTTGCTGGCCGGCATTCTTTTCGGACAGGAGTACGACCGTAATGGTCAGCAGGCCTGTCGGGGTGTGGTCTCGCAACGACTTGTCACCTTACTCGCCGCAGAACCTTTTTTTACGGCGAAGAAAGTTTCCACGGGCAGAGAAGAATTTGGTGCAGAGATGGCTGGCAGAATGGTCTCTTTCGCCAGAGAGCACCGCCTCCCCAAAGCAGATGTCATGGCGACTGCGGCGGAATTGACAGCAATGGCGATTGCCACGAAGATCCAGCCGATTATTGTGAAAGATCACAGCATTACTAAATTGTATTTGACCGGCGGAGGAACACATAACAGATTCTTCCAAAGCCGATTGGCGGATATGTTCGACTTCCTGCGGGTGACGACAGTTCGGCAGCTTGGGTATAATCCTGACCTGGTGGAAGCTGCTGCGTTTGCTGTGATGGGCGAGAGTTGCCTGCGTGGGGAGGCTCTGCCGACAAGGTTTGCAGGAAGACGATTGCAGCGGAGATTGCCGGTGGCGGGAAAGATTGTCCAACCACCGCTTTGAGAAAGACGACAATGAAACGCGATCAGAAACAGATATCCTTAAGAAACCTGAACAGGCTGTTCCTGCGCATTGGAGTGGGGTTCATTCTTCTGGTCCTGCTGTGGAGTTGTGGCACGATACCAGGACTTCAGGAGGAATCGGTCACAAGCTTCATACGCGTTCCCTTTGTACGGGTGCTGCTTGAGGAGGGTGGCGACAAACTGAAGGTTTCGGCTGACGCTGCTTTCGGCATTGAGTGTCTTCGTGGTGGAATGCAAGAGGTCTACTACTCCAGCCGCCCGGTCTCAATAAGCAACAGCGGCTCACGTTTGTCGGTGTACAGCCATCTTGGTGAACCTATCGAGGAGTATCTCGATGAGGTCAATATCATCCCACGTGGCAACGGTAACCGCGTGCACCTTGGCTCAAAACCGTACCGGGGTATCCTGAGGATGCTGCCCCATGGGGAGGTTATCCGCTGTATCAACGTAGTCTACATGGAGGACTACCTCCGAGGCGTCGTGCCGCCGGAGATAGGGAGACGTACCGACAAGGAAATCGAGGCGGTGAAGGCCCAGGCGGTTGCCGCTCGAACTTATGCCATGTCGCACCTGAAACAATACGAGGGTGAGCCGTACGATACTCGAAGCAGTATCATGGATCAGCTCTACGAAGGTGAGTCGGTCGAGAACAAGCTTACCAATAAAGCCATAGATCAGACAGCCGGTAAGGTGATTATGTATCACGATGATATGATCACCGCCTACTACCATTCTACATGTGGTGGGCGCACGGACAATATCGAGGATGTCTGGGATCGCAAGGAAGTGGGATACTTGAAGTCAGTCGAGGACGGTACCGCGTGTGCCTGGTCCAAGTACTACACATGGAAAGAAGTGTTCACCGAGAAGCAACTACGTGGACGTATCGAGCAGTACCTGGCTTCCGACCGTGGCCGGGATTATCGCATCGGCCCGATTACCAACGTCACCGTGGTTGATCGTACCGCTGGCGGCAGGGTGCGCAAGTTACTTGTCAGGACAGATACCGATGTCTATCGTTTTCAGAAAGACCGTATCCGCTGGGTTGTAGGCAGGACGTCAAACCCGGACTTGATTCTGCCATCCGCCCGGCTTGATGTCGATATCGCTCGTGACAACGACGGAAACATTCTGTCAATTACATTCAGCGGACAGGGATACGGACACGGCGTAGGCATGTGTCAGTGTGGTGCTATTGGTCATTCGCGCAATGGCTGGTCTTTTGAACGGATTCTGACACACTATTATACGGATGTGGAGATCAAGAAACTCTACTAGCAGGTTGTTGAAAAAGTGCCCGATAACGCTCTAAAACTACCACTCTCGTCATCCCCGCCACTTCCTCCGTCATCCTCGCGGAGGCGGGGATCCAGTAACCTGTTCCCGTGTGCGGCAGACGTTCTCGTCTGCCGATATCTCGGCGACAGGCGGCGCACGAGGACGTACACCGCCCACTATCTAATGCGTACAATCGGCATCATAGTTATTTTGCTGGCCTTCTCTCTCACGGGACAGGCGGCTGACATGAAATACAGTGTCGGTGGTGGCGGTGGTGTGGTAAACTTTACAGGCGGGGACTTCTTCAGCTACGATTCCGAAACAGCTATCGGTTTCTCGTTTGGCCACCGGCTTTCCAACCACTGGCGGTTTGACATTGAGTACTCAGGGTGTGAGTTCAATAACGATATCAGCGTTGACTCCAGCAGTGTCGCGGGAGGAATCAACAACAACGCCCCCATTCAGTTCAAACTCACCCGGCTGGGAGCAACATTCACACGACTTTTGTTTGACTCAGATCGCCTGTTGAATTTTACCGGTGGCTTTGGCGGTGGCCTTATGGTCTGGAAAGCAGTCCATCCTGACTCAGGCACAACATACTCCGTGCGGGGACAGAAAGATGAACCGGCGGATTTCGCCGCGTCGGAAGTATTCGCTGGCGTCACCGCAGGAATCCTGATACGACCGGCATCGAGAGTTTCGTTGCATATATCGGCTCGTGCTGATTATCTCACTGGTGCCGGGGCATCGTTTGAGTCGGAAATCAATCAGGCGCGAGATCGCTGGTTGTTTGGAACCATGGCACGCATAACAATCAATTTTGGTCATGCGGAACCTCGCCAGGAGTGGAGGTCTGAACTGGCGTGGCAAGGATCAGCAGAAAACATCACCGGGAGATCGAGCCGCGACAGCGATGGTGATGGTATCCCGGACCACTCCGATCAATGCCTGAATACACCAGAGGGTACTGCTGTGGACAGAAAAGGCTGTCCCCTGGATTCAGATCATGACGGTGTGCCTGATGGATTGGATGACTGCCCGGGGACGAGTTTCGACGCCACCGGGGTGGTTGATATCAACGGTTGCGCGGTGGATTCGGATTTCGATGGGATTCCGGACTATCTGGACGCCTGTCCCTACAGTCCTGTAGGTGCACTGGTAGAACAAAATGGATGCCCGATTGATACCGACCGCGATGGCATCCCGGACGGTCTTGACGATTGTCCTCACACCCTGGTTGGTCTGGATGTCGATAAGTATGGTTGTGTCGATCTGGAGGTTTTCTCAACACCAATGGTGCTGAACATCAAGTATGCATCGGGTTCGTTCGAGATCGATCCGCACAGCCGTGAACGAGTCAAGCGATTGGCGGGGCTGCTCGTTTTCGTACAGGACATCAAGCTCGACATAAATGGTTACACGGACAACATTGGTACTACCGTAGCCAATCGCACATTGTCAGAGAAACGTGCCCAGAGAGTACACAACTACCTGGAAACTCTTGGTGTTGCTCCGGAGCGCATGAAAGTGTTTGGACGCGGAGAGACGAACTTTGTAGCTTCCAATCAGACGTCCGAGGGTCGCACGAAAAACCGACGAATTGAGATAGTGTTCTATAAGTGACAACAGACAGCGAAAAAGTAATGGGCTACAGCTTCAAGAGTGGTGGGGACAAGTCTGGACCCAAGTGGTATGCGATTGTGATCTACCTGCCGTCGGAGCTGGACCAGGTGATCGGCTCCTTGCGTGAGAGATTCGATCCCGACTATGACCTCATATCCGCCCATATGACGCTGGTTTTCCCGTTTGACACTACCAGGACCCTCGCCGAACTGTCGCAGATAATTAGTCCGATAGTCCAGCAATCAGGTCCGTTGAAGATTCAGCTCGGTTCAATTGGAGACTTCTATCCCGATACACCGATTATCTACTGGTGTGCCAAGTCAAACCCGGAACTCAATCGATTGTACAAGCGTCTCTATGCTGAACTTGACCTGCCACTACCGCATCGTGAGTTTATTCCTCACGTAACTGTTGCCAAGGAGATTTCGCGGCATCGGGTGGTGTTAGTCAAGGATGAGGTAGCCTCCTATCTCTCCGACGAAACTGTGGAAGTCAAGGCTGTTGATCTTGTCTCACCGGTGGCGGAAGGTCACTGGGTTTCGGTAAGGACTTTCCCAATTTCTACCGAATCCACGTAGGGAGGGTCCGTGTGGGGGATGTCCCCAAACACGCAGCCTTGTAATGTAAACCCTTTGGCGATTCTGCCATAGTCTTGTAGGGAAGAAGCCGGAGGGCTTCTGCCATCTTCAATTGGCATGATCGCAGGCACTCTCGGAGTGGTTGATCCTGCCCTTGACTATCCAACCCCTACTCTTTCTTGTTGAGTACCATGGCGGAGGCCTGGTCGGTAGCCAGGATTGTCACCTGGGCGATCTGTACGTGCGGCGGCTGTTTGGCGACCCACACGATAGCCTCGGCAACATCTTTGGCCTCAAGCGGCTTGTATCCCTCGTAGGTTGTCTTCGCACGTTCCTTATCACCGTAGAACCGAACTTCCGAAAACTCGGTCTCAGCAAGCCCGGGGTCAATCGTGGAAACGCGAATCGGTGTGTCGAATAAGTCGATGCGCATTCCCTTGGTGATGGCGTCCACGGCGTGTTTGGTGGCGCAGTAGACATTGCCGTTGGGGTAGACTTCGTGTCCGGCAATCGAACCGATATTAATAACATGTCCTCGACCGCGCTTAACCATCCCCGGTATGATCGCCCGGCTGACATACAGCAGTCCCTTGACGTTGGTGTCAATCATGTCTTCCCAGCCATCGATTTCGCCTTCATGGAGCTTCCACAACCCCCGGCTGAGACCAGCGTTGTTAACCAGTATGTCAATCTTCGACCATTCCTTAGGAAGGCTGCCAATTGCCTTTTTAACAGCATCCCTGCTGCGAATATCGAGTTCAATGAGGTGGCACTCTGAGTCCAAGCTATTAGCCAGTTCTTTCAGCCTATCTATTCGCCTGGCGACCAGAATCAGGC
>QNAF01000021.1 GCA_003641405.1 Candidatus Zixiibacteriota bacterium
AAATATGCCGGCAATCCATACGATAATCTTAAGTAACTTCTTCATACAACTTGTACTCTCTGAACGCGTTACAGGTTGTCCGTATCGTAGAGGGACATTGCAAGCCAATCAACAAAAACCATCATTCGGGACTTCTTTGCAGTCTAACACAGAACCTGCTTCCTCCAAAGAACAAGCGGCAGATGAGCTTTCGCCCGTCTGCCGCCAATGTGAAAAGCCTGTTGATTACCGATCAGCTCAGAAATCTATACTGTCTCCCGGCTTCAGAATTGCCACTTCAGCCAATTTGCCGACCTTCTTGGCAAATTCATTGGGGTCAGCCTCGATCACCGGAAAGGTATCATAGTGTATCGGGACCACACGCGCAGGACGAAGGAACTCTACCGCCTTGACGGCATCATCGATACCCATTGTGAAATTGTCACCGATCGGCAGAAACGCCAGATCGATCTTGTTCATCTCGCCGATAAGTTTCATGTCATAAAACAACCCGGTATCGCCGGCGTGATAGACAGTCTTCCCGCCGATCGTCACCAGGAACCCGACCGGTGGTCCCGTGTACCTACTCGCATCCTCACCATAACCACCGCCATGATGAGCGATTGTCATCTTGACCCGGCCAAAATCAAAGTCATGGCCACCGCCGATGTGCATGGGATGGAATTCGGCGCCCTCCTTGCCGCAGAGATTGGCCAACTCGAAATTCGCTATGATTGTGGCGCTGTTCTTTTTGGCGATTGCGACTGCATCGCCGACATGATCGCCGTGGCCGTGGGTAACCAGTACATGCCCGGCCTCGATTTCGTCCGGCTTGGCAGCAGCCTGCGGGTTACCTGTTAGAAACGGGTCAATGATGAGTTTGTGTGTTCCCTCACTCAGGGTCACACACGCGTGTCCAAGAAACTTTGCTTGTGGCATTGTTCCTCCTTGATCTGATATGCTTCTTCGCTACAACGTCTTTGTTCAATCGACTCGTGCAATAGTGCCGCCACCCAGAACGATATCCGCATCGTAGAATACAACGGACTGGCCAGGGGTGATAGCACGCTGCTTCTTGTCAAATGTAATCTCTACGGTTGAAGCGGTCAAGGGCTTGATAGTCGCGCGCGCGGGTTGATGCATATAGCGTATCTTGACGTCAGCCTCAAAAGAGCCTTCACCCGAAGATCGAGCAACCCAGTTGACCTTCTCTGCAACGAGCCGGTGTTTATACAGGGTGTCATCATTGCCCACAATCACACGATTGCTTTTCACGTCGATCTCCTGCACGTAAAGCGGGGTTGGATGACTGATTCCCAGTCCCCGGCGCTGGCCAATCGTGTAGAAGGCGATGCTCTCGTGCCTTCCAAGAACAGTACCATCGGCATGCACAATCTCGCCCGGCTGCGGTAATCCGCCATGCCTGTCCCCCCACTCGCGCAGAAAGCGCCGGTAGTCGTCATCGGCCACAAAACAGATTTCGCGTGATTCAGTTTTGTCTGCCGTCTTGAGATCATGCTGCTGAGCGATCTCACGGATTTCGGACTTCCTGAATCCCCCCAACGGCATGAGCGTTCGGGCAAGCGCTGACTGGCCGAGTCCCCAGAGGACATACGACTGATCGCGTGTTTCATCGACACCTTTGCGAATGTACCAGCGACGATTTTCGGCACGTTCAACAAATGAGTAATGTCCGGTAGCGACAAAGTCGCAGCCCAACTCCTCTGCTTTCTGCAAAAACGCTTTCCATTTAATACCGGTATTGCAGAGGACACACGGATTCGGAGTGCGCCCTGATTTGTATTCCTCGACGAAATCCTTGATGACATATTCAGAAAACTCTTGAGACAGGTTCAACACGTGAAATGGCGCATCAATTCTGTCGCAGACAAGACGACAATCTGCAATCGAATCCACACTGCAACAACGACCATCCTGGTATATATCACCACCAACATCAAGATAGTCCCACAATTTCATGTGCGCCCCGACGATTTCGTAGCCCTGTTGTGACAGTAAGAGAGCGGCTACAGATGAATCAACGCCCCCCGACATTGCTACCAACACGCGCTGCTTACTCATGTCTCGACGTGATGTGGTTGAGTGTTCATCAGAATGCGTACAGAATCGTAAAATGCCAGCGGGAAGCAAAGTCAAAATGGTCTGTCTTTAGAACCTGAGCGTAGTCTATACGGATAGGACCTGCGGGCGACATAATCTGAACGCCGGTCCCATATGCCACAGCAAAATTGTCAAAGCGAATTTCTTCCTTGTTGCGAAGGCCGTTGCCAACGTCAATGAAAACCGACTGCCAAAGAGGGAAGGATCTGAAAGTGCGCCCGAAGATTCTTAGAATCTGGACTGTTTTCCACCGAAACTCCTGATTGAATACGGCCGTGTACTGGGCTCCCTCTGGCGTACCATCGTCCCGCATGGGACCCAGGCCACCCTGTGCGAACCCCCTGACAGTATTGGCACCGCCAAGGTAGAGTGCTTCATCAAGCGGCACGGATTCCGTTTCACCAAACTCCTCTGCCCAGCCTCCACGCAACCTGGTTGCTGATATCCATCCGGGCCATACTCGCCTGTACCTTGACCAGCTACCCTGCAACTTGAAGAAGTTGTCGTCACCTCTGAGAAAACCACCATAGTAATCAGCACTGAATTCGGTGAGCGAGCCACCTGTAGGAATGAAAAGATCGTTCCGACTGTCACGACGAAACATCCCGTAAAGCTTGCGACGAGCCGCGTTTCCTTCCAGAGTCCTGGCAAATTCGATGATCTCATCCGAGGCCCCGGTGATCTTGACGAATTCGTACTCAGTCCCAAATGTCACTCTAAGCTTGCGGGCGAACCACTTGGTGATCAACGCCGACACCGACCACGAGCGTTTATAGAATTCCTGGACCGGGTCCTTGATTCTCGGCCGCACCTGACCCGTCAGCGTAAGCGGCATCCGAATACCAAGCAGCCAGGGCTCGGTGAAGCGTAGTCTGTATCGATTTGCTATCAGGCGTGATTCATCCCCCAATGCAAACGAATAGTCAACCAGAGCATCCCATCGTCGAGAGCCGAGGAAATTCCGTTGCCCAAAGGCACCCGATAAATCCCACTGCAAATCCCGAACTTCCGACTGTCCGGCACCGGCTTTGAACGTAATATGCCACGCTTTCCTCTCTCGCAGTTTCAGGAGGAAATCTGGTCGGAGTCTGTCGCGAACGCTGTCCGCCTGGTGCAAGCTGAACGTGGAGTAGTAGCCACACTCAAACAACCGTCGTTGAGATTCAAGCACATCCTCGCGTCGGTAAATATCTCCGGGGACAATCTTCAGTTCGCGCCTGGCAGCACTCTCCGGAAATCTGTCCGCTCCTTCGATGGCAATCTCACCGAAATGAAGCAGCGAATCAGATAGCACTTCAAACGTAACAGGGCAACCCTCCAACCGTGCCATCGTGTCAACAAAGTAAGCAACGTTTGCATACGGGTAACCGTTATTGGCAAGATAAGTCTTGATGCTTGTTTCTACCTGGCTGAGTTCGAAAGGATTGATCGGATCACCGGGTTTTAATTCCTGAACAATGTTGAGGATGTTTGGGCCGAATTCTCCGGGAAAACCTCCCTTGACGTCAACTTTCCCATAAGAAAGCTGACGGCCTTCATTAATCGATATTCTCACAAGCGCGCTTGAGTCTTTACCAATCGGCTCAAACGCGTGCTCAACTTGCACTCCCAGGAATCCATTGCTCAAGTACAGGTACTTGATCTCCAGCGTGTCCCGACCGTACGACTCTCGCTGCACACGACTACGACGATCACCCTTGAGCCATAACCAGGGATTGCGAACACGAGAGTATAGCTGTCCCTTTATTTCCGCAGTACCGAAGTGCTCATTGCCTTCGATGGCTATCGAGTCAATCACCGGACGAGTTCTTGCCCACCGCAACCTTGCCTTATCAACGACAGCCTGGCTCGACTGGACGAACAGCACCAGAAAGAATATACCCCACAGCCTTCGCACAGTTATAGTTCCCAGCGCAATTTCAGATTCATATGATACAGTTCATCCTCATCCCGACGCCCCTCCAGCAGGAAGGCCTTGTTGAAACGGTACTCAAAA
Organism: Candidatus Zixiibacteriota bacterium; assembly: GCA_003641405.1. Lineage (GTDB taxonomy): Bacteria > Zixibacteria > MSB-5A5 > GN15 > FEB-12 > B22-G1. Next base: position 4,097 of record QNAF01000021.1, read on the forward strand.
CCGACTTCCTGTCCTCGGTCAAACGATACTGCTGATCGTCCATACAGGTACAGGTTTGGGTTAGTATATACACCAACCGTGACACGTGTTCCGCGAAGACCCAGTTCATCCCCATAGGTAGGATCAATCTCAAAAGTCTCCACTCCCAACTGTTGCAACTGGCGTGTGCCGATCTGAGATACCTGGGAAGACACGAGCTGAGACACTCTTTCTTCAAAACGACCTGCCGACATTGACTCCGACCCGTAGTAGTTGGCGAGAATCAACGGCAGGATATCCTCGTTGCTGAAGAGCGTATCTCCTTCGCAAGTACTGAAAGTCGGGTTTTCAAGTGTCCCCTGAATATGAATACAGAGTGTTTCGGATTGACTTCGTTCCTCTTCTTCGTTGAAGCGAACGACAGGTATTCGTGTGATAGCGGAAATGTCCATACGCGGGTCGGGGTACTCAATATCTTCATAGATGACCTTGCTACCCGGCTCGATCCTGAATGTCTTATCAAAAAGAAAACCCCTGCCTTTTAGGATCTCCAGTTCACCGATGAACCGGTACTTGTTGTTTTCCCGGATCAGATTCATAAAACCTGAAAACTCGGCGTCGATATCCTGGTTCTTGATCCAGAAGTTGGAAGGGATTTCAATGTTGAGATTGAGGTCCCAGCTATCTTCATCGTACAGGGCAATCAACAGCGGGGAGCCTTCTCCCTCCGTTGCAAACTCGGTACGGTAGCGCGTTCTGAGAAGTGTCAGGTCGCCGGTCACCTGAGGTGGGAAATCCCCCTCTATGTGCACCTCACCCTCTGCGACACCCTCGATATCATCGAGTTCATACTTGAACGGGAACTCCGAAGGAAGGGCAACGTCGATGTCATAATGCAATGTGTCGAGCGCTTTGACTGTCAGAACACCACTGACCACAGCATTGTTATCGCGCTCACCGTGGACATACGTCTCAACGCCTTCAATCTCGATACGATTGTCCGTCATTGTCACGTGGGCCGAGTCCGTCAGAAGAGTGTCAACCAGGTCGAAATACTTCAGGCGACCATTTCTGATTGAAGCTTCCCCGTCAAGGTGCGGCTCAGACGGCGTACCGCTAAGGCGAAAGTCCGCATGAAAGTCTCCCTGGAGATCCTCCACCGAAGGTAACAGCAGCTTGACGAGATCAAAGCGATTGTCATGAGCGGTAATGCTCAAGTCTATCGGACGGTTGGGCAATCGCTCCGAACCGTTCTTGGCAAACGCCAGATCTGTATAGAAGGAACCACGGGCCGCGTAAACACCGGGATGGGAGAAGATCTGAACACTGTCTATTCGGACAAGCGTATCGCCATACTCTATGTTGGCTGTCAAGTCACCCAGATAAACGTCACGGTACACCAACGAATCTATGGAACCGGTCAGACCAAAGATCGGATTGTCAAAATTACCGCTGATTTCCGCAGTACCAGAGAGATAACCGTTCAGGTCCAGATCCTGATCGTACAGGTACAGCCATGAAGCCACCGGTATATTCTCTACAAGAACCGAGAGATCCATTGACTCGTCGTAATCAGTACGACCATCGACTCTCAGCATCGAACCTGCTTTACCGATAGACGCCTGATCGAAATCGAATCCAATCGTATCAACATTGATGACAATTGGACCGCGGTTGTAGAAGTCCCTTTCCAGAACGGTCAAGCTCAGAGTATCGATCGACACCTTCCACGGATCAGTACCCTGGTCAAGGCGTGCTTTGCTCCCAAAGGCTGCAAACTTGTTTGAGAAGCCAACAGTATCGATCCACACTAGCTGTGAGTCCAAATGTAGTTTCGCATAGCCGGTATCGTAAGGCATTGGCCAGGCACGGCCGTCGTACAACTCAACCTCAACCCATCCTTCGCGACCCGTGAGAAAACGATCAATACTGAAACTACTGAAACAACTGTCCGCGAACAAACCGTAGAGCCAGAGCGAATCAGAAGCCAGCCATCCCGCCAGGTCCGGATCACGTGTTTTCCCTGACATGATAACCGAAGAGTGAGCTCGACCACCGGGCTGATCAATGAACAGCTTGCCGCGATATCGATCCAGGTTGCGCAAGTCGGCATCAATGTCCAGACATATCTCATCGTCGTAATCGATCACTCCAACAGTACGGAAACTGTTCTCAAAGTAGTCAACGCAGAATTCATCGGGGAACCATAATGAATCAGTAGTAATCCCAATAGGTCCCACCGCTCGCTGCAGCGGATACTCATCGAAAGACGATTCAAACAGATCAACATCGAGCATCAGCAGAAGGTCAGCATTACTAAACGACCAACCCTCCAGTTCGACAGTCCCGGTCATGTCAGACTCGAAGCTGTCTTTGATCAACTGACGAAGATTGAAATTTCTCACTTTGGCATTGAGATGGTAGTTCTCCGGCTTGACGGTGAAGTCAATATCTCCGCTTCCATCAACGCCACAATCCCCAAAGACTGTACCATACAGAGTATCGAATACCAGCTTCTTGTCAGAGTACTCAAAATCCACAAACAGGTTTTCAAAACCTGCAAAGAGGAGGTCACCGCCAAGGTTGACCTGACCTGTTATGTGACCATCAGCGAAGATGATGCGACCATTAATATCAACCATACCACGGAGCCGTCCACCAATTATGGCACAGAGTTCGCCGAGGTCAAGATTATCAATTGCAAGATTCACGCCACCGGTGGCTCCTTCGTTCAGAGCCAGCGACCCGTCAAGCTTGATACGGGTATCATCCTGCGTCAAGTGAACATCCTGAAAAACGATATTACCGTTTGCGTAGGTAACTTTCCCGCTAAGACCGACGAGTTCTCCCGATGTGAGTGATGAGCGACAACCAATGTGTGCAATTTCTACCGCATAGGTATCTTCGTTGGTTCCAATAGACGCTTGAAGTGTAAGGTCGTCAAACGTAAGCGTGTCCCTATCCCGAACAGCTCGTATGTTGGCCTGTGCGATACTCAGACGATCAACGGCGAACATGGGCTTCGACCGGCCACGAGGTTGAGCACTTCCTGGAAGCGTGGGAATCAACCACTTGCCGTTACTATCCATGGCGACGAGCAGGTCAAGACTGTCTATGTGCAGGGTCTCGAACAGAAACTGCCTATTCCAGAGATTCGTGACCGCGTAGCTGGCAGCTACATGCGAGACGTGCAGCACCTGAAGTCTTCCTGAAGAATCCGCACGACTGACGGTTACATCATCAAGGACTACACCGGTTATGACCGTCCCGCCAATATTACCGATTGTTACATCCCAAGCGGCATCTTCTCCCAGAGCACTATTGATCTTGCCAATGACAATGCGCTCCAGACCGCCAAATTCAAAGAAGTAGAAGTACAGTCCAATCAGAACAACCAGGCAAACGCCAAGGGCACTGATAAAACCACGCCTGAGGGACCACTTCATGACACTTTCAACCTTTCGAGAATGCCATGCGCAGTCTGATATCCCTTGCCGGCCACTTCACGAAGATCACTGACAACACTCCTGAGCAGTTCCGCCGGCGCCCCCACGTTCAGGGCGCCACACATATGCGAATGAAGTTGCCTGGGACGATTCTCGACCATAAGAAAAGCAACAATCGATATCTCACGACTGACAATATCAAGCTCAGGACGCGAAAGCACTTTTCCATAGCCTTCGAAGATCATCCAGCGAAACACTTCCGGCTCCATGTCCTTCACGCGTGATTTCAGCAGTTCGTAGTTTCCACCATACACTTTCTTACACAACTCAACACCGCGATTTGACCAAAGCTCAGCTTCGCCGGAACTTACTTCCAGGGTCATATCGGCTGCTTTTGAGCAACCAATCTCTTTGCTCAGACAATCGGCGGCACTCAACATACGTGGAAACCCGAGAAATAAGTAGGACTGCAAAACAATTTCTCGTAACTGCTCACCTTTGGCCCCCTTCCGGAGAGCCAACTCAATTGCCGCTTTCATCAGGTCATCTTCTGACAGCGTAATGGCAGCCGAGTAGACAGCCAGAACTCGAGGCACTACAAAGTCACTCGGGACGAAGTTGTCGATGCAGATTCTCAGGCTGTCACACTGCCGGCTACAATCCATGCCGGAAAAGTATACCCCTTTGAACGCTGTTGGCAAATGCTAAAAAGGTCAGCGATCGTCTTCCAGAAGACGTTCCAAATGCAGTATTTCCTCTCCAAGAAGCTCCAACGAGTGTTTGAGAGAGTCTATCATACGAGCATAGTCAACAGGAACAGATGGTTGCTCCATGTCATAGATCGGGTCAATGGCACGATGCCCCACCTGAAGCTCCAACGAGAAGCTGCGATCCTGCCGTAGCAGTTCAATCGTCATTATCCGACCTGGTTGGCTCTGATGCACATAGCTGGCAAGCCCGGTAGCGGAATTGACGGCAACACCATCAACCGAGAATATCAGATCACCAACTCTGATCCCGGCACGCATTGCAGGCGAACGTGGCACAACGGACGTTACCAGAATTCCGCGTTTGACGATAACGGGTGACTTGCTCCCGGCATTTATCAGATGATTCGCCTTATTGATTCGTATAGGCGGACTGATTTCGATCTCCCTGCTTGACACACCGACATAACCGGAATGACGATCACCTTGTGTCAGCAGGTGAGCGATTATTTCGGGAATCCTGTACGCCGGAACGGCAAGAGTGGCCTCGTTTTGAGCACCCAGGCCTCCTGTCATGATTCCGACAAGTTGTCCGGAGAGGTCGAATACTCCCCCGCCGACACTGCCGGATATGGTTTGTACGGAAAACTGCATGAGACCGTCATCCCTGAGTCCTGCACAGAAACCCAGCGACGGACTTGAACGCACTCCGTAGGCATTGCCAATTGCTACGATCATACGTCCCGCACAGGTGCGAACTTCTGAGAAGTCAACAGGTCTGCCGCCACAATGAGCTGTGCTTTTGAGAAGTGCCAACCCACTCTGATTGTCGATAGCCACAACCACAGCCGGAACTGAATGACTGTCAAAGGAGACCAGAATTCGATCTCTTCCCACCACTGTACCCGCCACAACCAGAATATGCCCGGAGGAATCGCAGATAATACCGGATGATACAGCACTTCTCATGACTTCCTCCGATGAACCCGAGAGTTCGACCGCAGGTACTCGCTGTGATGCCTCCACTGTAACTACTGACCGGGAAAGATCGAATATTAGATCAGTCAGATTCTGTTCCAGCGAGAACAAAGGACCGTCACTGGCATTGCAGGATGAAGAAAAAAAGACCGCCAGAAAAAGTGTCAGGATGTACTTTCCGGCGGTCATTCGGTCATTCATGAACAATTTAGTATGCGTTCTCACCCTCCTCAGATGCGTTCTTGCCGGAGTTCTCATAGACTCTTATTATCGGCTGAATTTTGAAGTAACCTGAATGGTAGGGGATACGCGCACTTGCGGTGTGCGCCAGGTTCGACACGCTGGTCAAATGCATATTCCCAAAGCCCTGACTGTCGGTCAGCATGTTTGAGATTCGGCTAAACCGCTCCGTTGTGGCGATTTGCTTGCCCAGCGACCAGTCCTTCTGAGGATTGACAGTCATATTGGGGTTGTTACCTGGCTGAACCGTGCGGTAGAGATTATCCATCCGATCAGACACACTCGCCATGTTCAGAACGCCCTGCTGCTGTGAAGGCATCAGCATGCTGACGGCGGCAAACAAGACCAGTGCCACCGAAGCCACAGCCGGTGCAACAAGTCTCCAGGAAATGATCGGTGCCCGCCGAGGCAGATAGGCCCTGGTACGCGTCTCACTGAACCGCTCCTCGGCGATTCTATTCAGCAGCCTGGTGTTAAAATCCTCGGAGAGTGCTTTTTGCGACAACTCCGAGGCAACATCACTGATCGATTGGAACGCCGATGCTTCTCTGCGACATTCGGCACAACCGGCCAGGTGTTCCCTGACTTCAACCTGCTGCCTACCTGTCAGCTCCTCATTACAATATGTTGACAGCAAGGAGCGTGCTTTTCGACAACGCATTCTGTTCCTCCATCCTCGGTCTCAGCTTTTCACGAAGAGTCAGTCGGGCCCGATTGACGCGAGACTTAACAGTCCCAAGGGGAACGCCAAGAACCTGGGCGACTTCTTCATACGGCATCTCCTGAACATCTCTTAGCAGGAACGCCGTGCGGTATTTCTCTGGTAATGATTTGATGGCTTCGTTCAACACTTCAGGCAAACGACTTGGCAACTTCGGCTCAACAGACAATTCGGCCTCGTGCCCCGGCATATCGGTGATATCGTAAAACCGGAATCTCTTGCGTTTGCGCAATTCGTTGCGAGCAAGATTCAGCCCAATAGTATAGATCCAGGTTGAGAAACAGTGCTTGAAATCAAACGACTGTCGGTGCTGATAGACCCTTACGAATGTCTCCTGAACAACGTCTTCGGCCTCTTCCTGCGAAGATAGCATCCGGCCGATGACATTCATGAGCCGACCCTTGTAGCGGTTGACCATGGAATTGAACGCCACCATGTCACCGTTCTGGATCGCCTTCATCAAGGCAAAATCTGTTTCTTTGTCAGTAGGTTTTCTCATTGAAATCCTTAATAGACGGTTTCTAACCTTAGTACCCAGACTTTCAATAAAAGTTCCCAACAATAAACTTTAAATGGCGGCTTTATTATATTGCCCGCCAACAAGATACGTGACGCCTACCTTCGGGCACCTATTCCTGCCTGAGCTTTTCAGCCGATTAGCGAACCGTATCCTGAAATATACAGCAGAAAGCCAAAAACACCAAGAAGTAATACTGGGATGGCGAGCACCTTGTAGACCTTGCTCAAGTCGCTACCAAAGTACTCGTTGGTGACAATCAAGCAGAGATGAGTAGGCGAGAGCATCATCCCTATGAATCCAGACAAGTAGGCCAACAGAATATTGGCTGGATTGAGTACCGGCTGATATAGCAGCCCGGCAAGCAGAGTGTAACCAAGTCCAACATAGGCGGCAACCATGCCGGTCAGAAGCCCGGCAGTGAAACAGACCAGGATAATCACAATTGACTCGGGTAGATTGTAAGCCTCCGCCAGCCTGGGGATTGATTCAATGCTCCCTGTAAGCTCAAGAACCATCTGGAACGAGAGAATACCAAATACAAGGAATACCAATTTGGGAGAAAGGCCTTTTCGGAGCGCCAAGAAAAGAGCCGAACGCGGGGAGCGAGTTACAATCATCACCAAGATCAGGGAAACCACCATGGCCAGGAACAGCTCTATCTTGAGTATTCCATACAGGGCAATGGCTAATACTACCGGCCAGATGGCACCGGCAATGCCCACGATTGACGACCAGAGCCGCTGCCGGTTTGTCCCTGAAGTATCAATATGCCGAGCGAGAAAGATCAAACCCAGAATGAACATGATCACTGTCATGGGGAATTGCAGTAGCGAGACGGTGGCAATCGGCATACCCGTGATGGCTTCCGTGAGAATCAGCCCTGGGTACACTGGCCAACTAAACTCTACCATATGACGAAACCAGTAGTTTACGGCACACCTGAAGTGCGGACTATGTTTGTCGTGATCGAGAACGCTGTTCACCAGCGGCGCGGAAAGGTATGACCCTGCTGGCATTGGCATAAGCCCCACCAGCGCAGGCATCATTATGGCTGCAGTCCGTGAGCCTCCGCGAAGTCCCTGGCAGGCCTTGGTGAGCCGGCCCAGATACCCAGACTCCTTCAAGAGATTTCCCAGAACCGTAATCGAAACAATTACGCCAGTCAGCGAGAGAAAGCGCCTTGAGGTGAGAAGATCACGATAACCTTCCAGGAGCTGATCGACCGGAAGCCAATAGATTACAGCGGTGAGAAGACCCGCCCCAAACAGAGTGACCCCGATAGATACATTCCGACGAAGCGCAATGACTATGGCAGCAAAGATGAGTATAAGCTTCAGCGCTTCCATTGAACCAATTAGGCACCACCGAAGTCCAATGTCAACGCCGATCCAGAACCAACTTGACTTCCCGTTCGATCATCATAGCTTGATCCAAATCATGTCATCAGTCCTGCAGAAAGCAAAATCGAACAACCTCGACGTGGCATCAGAGTTCGAGGAGAAGTCCCCTGAGAAGGGTGCGGTATGGCTTGACTCATCACTTGCCTGCGACGACTGGGGAAGGCGTTCGCTGGTTACAGTTCAACCCATAGCGGAGCTTGTTCTCTATGGCAGTGGATCAATGCTGTATCTTCAGAATACCGACAAAGTCAGGTCTGATCGGGCTGGATTCTATCGAGAACTCGAAAAGCTTGCTTCCGAACAAAACAAGTGCGCTATCGGATTCATTTCTTATGAGGCCGCCCTTCCCTGGCTCGGCATCCAGCCGTGCCAACCACCGAACTGCATGCCGGATGCTCATTTCTTCGTCTATGACAAGGTCAACTGGCTGGAGAACATATCCAAACAACCTGACAAAGCGTGGACTTCTGCGAACAGTGCCAACCCTGGCCACGGCTCTGCTATCCTGCAACCGACCATATCAGCAGAGCAGTACATCGACAGAGTTCGCCAAATAAAATGGCATATCCGCGAAGGTGACATCTACCAGGCCAATTTCACCTGCAGATTCGATGTAGATAGTCCGGTAACACCTTTTGAAGCATACAAGCGTCTGCGTCGGCTCAATCCGGCACCATACAGCGCCTTCATCAATTTTGGTGACTACCAGGTACTGTCATCTTCACCGGAGCGAATGTTCTTCAAAGAAGGTAACAGGATACACAGCAGTCCTATCAAGGGAACGATCAAGCGCGGGAGCACACCTCAGGAAACAGCCGTCAATCTTGAGCACCTCCTCAACTCGGCCAAGGACCGCGCTGAACTCCTGATGATTGTGGATTTGGTCCGCAACGACCTCGGCAAAATCGCTCGGACCGGTACCGTCCGCGTGGAGAAGCTTTTCCGAGCTGAAGTCTACTCATCGCTGATCCATCTGATAGCTGACATCTCTGCCGAGTTGAAGCCGGATATCGGGATCGAAGACATCTTTCGTGCCCTACTGCCCGGGGGATCCATAACCGGTACTCCCAAGAAGCGGGCTGTCGAGATCATTGAAGAAATGGAGTCTACTCGTCGCTCAGTTTACACGGGATGTATCGGGTACATTGATGGTGATCGTGCTGATTTCAACCTGGCAATTCGTACAATCATGCATCGGGACGGTTGCTACCAGATTCACGCCGGCAGCGGTATTGTCGCCGACAGCGATCCGGAAGCCGAATATGAAGAGATGCTGCTGAAAGCCCGCAATCTCTTCGCTGCGGTTGGGATTGGGCAATGAACTTACAGCAATACCATACCGTAACCACCATCAATGGTGCCAAACTGCCACCGTCCAGGGCAAGAATCTCCGTTTTTGACAATGCTCTGCTTTGCGCCGAAGGACTATTTGAAACATTGTTGGCCGTTGAGGACAGAGTTGTTTTCCTAAAGGAACATCTGGATCGACTGCACAAAGGGGCAAAGGTGGTTGGACTGAAGGTCCCTCCTGATCGTCGAACACTAAGTGCCTGGCTGACCACAACGGCAGAGATGCATCCTGACCGCATAAAGAAACTACGGCTGACTGTTACGAGTGGTGAATCTGCGCGATGGACAGGAAAGCAGGGCCCACCACAAGTGATTGTGTCAGCATCCCCGCATTGTCTGCCTGAGAAACCGTTGAAACTCCTGGTCTCCGACCTGAGAGTAGATCAGCGATCAGTTTTCCGCAGTATCAAAACCGTATCGTACGCGATGAACACTATCGCTCAGAAGCGCGCGATACAGCGAGGTTTCGACGATGCTCTGCTGTTAAACCACAGTGATAAGGTCGCCGAAACAACGTCGGCGAATATCTACTGGACTGTTCGTGGAACAGTGTTCACAACACCTCTCGCGACAGGCTGTCTTGAGGGCACAACCAGAAAGCACGTATTCAGAAAAGCCAGACAACTGGGGTTACCAATCGTTGAGAAAACGGTGTCACTTTCTATGCTACTCAAGGCCGATGAAATTTTCTTGTCAAGTTCGCTGAAACTCGTCGCCGGGGTTGACCAGATCATGTACGGCCGGAAGCGGAGTAGTTTCAAAGTGGGCGACATCACAAGACTCCTTTCAGAGCAATTTCGAAGATTCATACACGTGTAGAACAGATACACGGAGTATGGTGATCCTGTAACTCCCGTTTTTATTTTGACTTCAGTCAGGCTAACTGAATATACTCCTCTCGATTGGCGATGCGGGAACATTCAATTTCGTCGGGGATAATGCTATGCAAAGAGCTTGTGTGATAGTTCTGGTTTTCATCACGGTAGGATTCTGTACTTCCTCCGCCGTTGCTCAGTTCGAAGATTTCGAAGATGATGTGCAAACTCACACATTGTACGATATGCCACCGCGCCAGTTAGTGGATGTACCGACCGCGGGAACACTGACCAAGGGACATTTTGATCTGGCCTTGAGGCTCTACGCTAACGGCGGTGCGTTGGCCTATACCGACATCGGCCTGTCTAACCGTCTCATGATAGGCGTCTCATACGGCGGTACCGAGACCGTTTCTGACCGTGATCCCGACTGGAATCCACGTATAGGATTTTCTCTGAAATTTCGTCTCATCGATGAGTTAGAATACTTCCCCGGTGTAGCGATCGGTTACTCAGATCAAGGGTACGGAGCGTGGCATGGGGATATGGAACGCTTTGACTTCAAATCGCGCGGTTTCTACGCCGTCACCAGTCGGAGCTTCTATTTCTACAAATGGACAGCCGGCTGGCATGT
>QNAF01000022.1 GCA_003641405.1 Candidatus Zixiibacteriota bacterium
CCTTCAATGTCACACTTCATTTTCCTAACTCTCCTGCATACTGCTTCATGAACTCCACCAGAGCCTCGCGATAATCACGCATCACATTGAATCCCGCTGCTTTCAGATGGGCGTTTTCCAACGATGATCGTCTTGGTCGTGGTGCCGGACGCGGGAACTCCCCTGTCGTGCATGGCTCCACAGTCACTTCTATACGTGCCAGATCGAATATGTCACGGGCGAATTGAAACCAGGACACCTCGCGCTCGCTGGTAGCGTGATAGATACCACGCAGATTATTCTCGATCACGACTTCCGTCTGCCGAACAATATCCTCAGTCCAGGTGGGATTTCCAAATTGGTCATCGACCACCCTTAATGGTTCGCTGTCCGGAGCTTCTGCCCTCTCTTTGCCAAGTTTCAACATGGTCTTGACGAAGTTCTTCCCATGTCGACCATACACCCACGCAATCCGCAAGATCGCATAGTCCTTCAGCATTTCCTGAACCGCTTGTTCACCGGCCAGTTTGCTCTTGCCATAAACAGTCTGTGGCGAAGTAGGGTCATTCTCGACATAGGGACTGTCTTTCCTGCCGTTAAACACATAGTCAGTAGAGTAGTAGATCATCCGTGCGCCGATCTCACGGCATGCCTTTGCTACATTGCGGGTGCCTTCGCCATTGACATTCATGGCGAGTTCGGAATTGGTTTCACAACCATCAACATCCGTATACGCCGCAGCGTGAATCACGACATCAGGATGACAGGTATTCACAAGTGAGACAAGTGCATCCCTGTTGCATATATCGACTTCCTCAATATCCACCCCTTCGACTTCATACCTGGCCGAAAGCATGCGGACCAGATCGCAACCGAGCTGTCCGCGACAGCCGGTGACAAGCAGCTTACCAGGCCTGGCCATCGATTTCCCTGATGACTCCCTGAAGGTAGTCGCGGTAGCTGTTATTGGCCATGCTGTTGACAATCTCCATCATGCGGTTGCGATCGATCAAACCCACCCTGTAGGCAATTTCCTCCAGGCAGGCGATCTTCTGGCCCTGCCTGTGCTCGACGGTAGCGATGAAATTGCCGGCCTCAAGCAGACTCTCGTGTGTCCCCGTATCCAGCCAGGCGATTCCCCGCCCCAGCCGGACAACTGTGAGCTTGCCTTTTTCAAGATAGACGCGATTGACATCGGTTATTTCAAGTTCTCCTCGCGCCGAAGGCTTAATTGATTTGGCGACACTCACGATGTCGGAGTCATAGATATAGAGTCCGGTGACCGCGTAGTTTGACTTGGGCTGTTTCGGTTTCTCCTCAATTGAAATCGCTGTCCCCTGATTGTCAAACTCCACAACACCGTAGCGCTCAGGATCTTTGACGTAGTAACCAAACACCATAGCGCCGGACTGGAATCCCCGGGCTTCCCGCAAAAAGTCGTATGCCCCGTAGAAGATGTTATCACCGAGAATCAACGTGACAGGGTCATCCCCGATGAACTCCTTACCGAGGAGAAACGCCTGCGCAATACCCTCAGGCTTGGGCTGCACCTTGTATGTGATTCTCAGACCGAACCGACTGCCATCACCCAGCAGATCCTGAAATCGCGGAATATCAACCGGTGTGGATATAAGCAGGATATCAGTAATACCATACAGCATCAGCGTGGAGAGCGGATAGTAGATCATCGGCTTATCGTAAATCGGCAGCAGTTGCTTGCAGGCCACATGCGTCACCGGAAACAACCGCGTGCCGCTCCCACCGGCTAGAATGATACCCTTATTCACAGGACCTGCCATCTCACACCTCATCTATTGGCGTACATTGTCTCGTAGTACTTCTGATACTCACCGCTGGTGCAGCTTTCCATCCAGGCTTCGTTGTCGAGATACCACTGAACCGTCTTCCGAAGACCCTCGTCAAACGTGTGCTTCGGCTCCCACCCAAGTTGCTCCTTGATATAGGTCGGGTCGATAGCATAGCGGCGATCATGACCCGGACGGTCTTTGACGAAAGTGATCAGCTTCTTACGTGGTTCGCCACCAAGTATCTCGTCGAGAATCCGGCAGAGACTGGTGACAATCTCAATGTTCTCGATTTCGTTGTGACCGCCGATGTTGTATGTTTCCCCCGCCTTTCCTTCGTGAAACACTAAATCCAGAGCCTTGCAGTGATCCTGAACATACAGCCAGTCCCTGATTTGCTTGCCGTCGCCATATACCGGCAGGGGTTTGCCGGAAATCGCGTTGCGGATCATCAGTGGTATCAGCTTCTCCGGAAACTGGTAAGGACCATAGTTATTGGAGCAATTCGTAGTCACCACCTCAAGCCCGTACGTTTTGTGATAGGCACGGACAAGGTGATCGGCGGAAGCTTTTGATGCTGAGTACGGAGAATTGGGCCGATACGCGCTTTGCTCTGTGAAATAGCCGGTCTTTCCAAGTGAGCCGAAGACTTCGTCTGTGGAGACGTGATGAAACCGGAAGGGACGTCCGTTCGCTGTTCGTTCCCGCGCCAGTTCCAGAAGATTGAACGTCCCTCCGATATTGCTGCTGATGAATGCTGCCGGACCGGTGATCGAGCGATCTACATGCGACTCGGCGGCCAGATGAATGAGACTGTCGATTTCATACTTGTCAAAACAGGCTCTCAGAGCCTCAAATTCGCAGATATCGACCTTCTCGAACCGATAGTTCTCGGCGGTTTCTATTGTTGTGAGATTCCCCATATTGCCCGCGTAAGTAAGACAGTCAATATTAACAAACAGGTAACCGGGATACCTGGGAACAAGATGGAGCAGAAGGTTAGAACCAATGAAGCCGGCTCCACCGGTGACTGCGATTCTTTTCCGAGAATCCTGCGAACTCAAAAACGGCCTCCTGGCTGCTCGCTACGCTGGCTGCAGATCAGTAGGGTAGAACCTGTCGCAACTACGTGATGGGACTTTTTCAACAGACAGCTAAGACTAACGCTCGTCATCCCCGCGAAGGGGCCTGTTGAAAAAGCCCTCTCCCTGAGTTGAGTCAGGTCCTTCAAATCTGCGATAGCAGGTTTGTGAGACCTGACTCTGTTATGTGACATGATGTTACGTGTCGGGTCACAATTCCGCTTTGCGGAATCAGGACCCGACACAACACTGCTATAGGGTTTATCAACAGGCCCGGAGGCGGGAACCCAGTCATATCTGTTTCCGAGGAGTACATTGTCTGGGTTCCTGCCTTCGCAGGAATGACGGGTTACACAAAGTTGTCGCATTTGCATCATCCGTTCTGTGTTTTTCAACAGCCTAATAGAGCGTCAAGAACACGAGGCTCTTGAACAATAAACTCCCCTCGAACATAGAACTGTTCGGAAATCCTGTAAACAAAAAAAGCCGACGCCCAGACTCGAACTGGGGACAGGCTGATTACAAATCAGCTACTCTACCAACTGAGTTACGTCGGCTTCAATTTCTTGGGCAAGTAAGCCAGAATGTCGGACCGCGGTCAAGTATGAAATGGCCCGACAGCCAACAATGGCCTATACTTTCTTCTTCCACTTGACACCTTGGGGAGTGTCTTCCAGTACAATCCCCATAGCAAGCAAATCATCGCGGATCTTATCAGCCAGGGCGAAATCCTTGCTCTTTCGAGCATCAGTACGCTGAGTGATCATTTTCTCGATATCGGCATCAATGACTCCGGCCTTCTTTCTGAATGCCAGCACCATCTCGATCCTGTCCATTGCAGCCAGCGCCCGGTCGCGCTCCTCAGCCGAAAGCTTGTTCTCGGCCCTTAGTCTATTGATATCCCGAATGAGATCAAACACACAGCCCAGCGCACCGGAGATATTCAGATCGTCATCAAGATTCGACTCAAATCCGGTCAACATCTTCTCAACGACAGCGTCGGCTTCGCCACTGGATGTTCCGCCCGGATAATCTGCCAGATTGGACAGGAAGTCGTTATACCTCTCGAGTGCACTGCGAGCGCCGTCGAGACCCCGGAACGTGAAGTTGAGTTGTTGGCGATAGTGAGTCGTCAGCAGCAAATGGCGCAGGACATCAGGCGCGTAACCCTTCTTGAGGAGATCCTCAAGAGTATACTGGTTGCCGAGCGACTTGGACATCTTTCGGCCTTCAACTATCAGGTGCTCAGAGTGCATCCAGTAGTTTACGAACTTCTTCCCGGTGGCGCCTTCCGACTGTGCTATCTCGTTTTCATGGTGTGGAAACATGTTGTCTACCCCGCCCGTGTGCATATCAAAATGTTCCCCGAGATACTTCATGGACATGGCCGAGCACTCGATATGCCAGCCAGGGCGTCCCTTGCCCAGTTCTGTTTCCCAATAGACATCGCCGTCAGCTTCATCCCACGCCTTCCAGAGAGCAAAATCCGAAACTGATTCCTTCTCGTACTCATCCGATGATATCCGGGCGCCGGCCTTGAGTCCGTCTATATCCAGATGAGCGAGCTTACCGTAATCCTCGAACTCTGAAATCTTGAAGTAGTAATCTCCGTCTACCTCGTACGCCAACCCCCGACCCAGGAGCTTCTTGACCAGTTCCACCATCTCCGGGATGTGATCGGTAGCGGCCGGGTAGTGCTCGGCTCTCTCAATGCGGAGCGCGTCCAAGTCGGCGTAAAAAGTGTCAATGAACTTGGCCGTATACTCCTTCAGAGGTATGCCGGCAGCCTGCGAGTCGCGAATGGTCTTGTCATCGATGTCGGTCAGGTTCATCACCTGGGTGACTTTGTAGCCCTTGTACTTCAAGTACCGGCGAAGGAGATCTTCGAACATGTACGTTCTGAAATTGCCGATCGTGGCATAGTTGTATACGGTAGGACCGCAGGTGTACAGACCCACCTTGCCCGCCTCTATTGGCTTGAATTCCTCTTTGGTCCGCGTGAAACTGTTTCTAAATACGAGCGCCATGATTGACTAAGCCTCCGTGAGCGATTTCACCGTCTTTGCATCCAGTCTTTTGACCACTTCCGTGATCAACTTGACCGTATTGTCATAATCGGTACGATTGAGGATTCCATTATGGCTGTGGATGTATCTGACCGGCGGTCCTATCACTATCGAAGGTACACCTTTGCGGCTCACATGAATCCGGCCGCCGTCCGTTGCTCCTCGTTCCATATAGCTCATGTGGAACGGTATCTTCATTGACTCGGCGGTCTTCACCACCAAATCGCGCAAGGCTATGTTGGGAATCATTCCAGCGTCGTATATCAGAATGGAAGACCCGTTCCCCAATCTCTCGTCCTTGGCGTAACCATCCGGCGGAACATCCTGGCCGATCCCGGTATCGCAAACAATGCAGACATCCGGCTCGGCAAGCTGCGAAAGGGTCTGAGCACCTCTGCATCCGACCTCCTCCTGAACCGAGCCACAGCCGAGGAACGTGTTGGGATGTTTGGAACGCTTCAGCCGCCGAAGAACATCAATCACAATCGCGCAGGCAACGCGGTTATCAAAAGCCTTGGACAGATACATTTTCCGGTTGCCCATGATCGTGAACTCAGAATCTGGGATAATCGGGTCGCCGGGCTTGACGCGGAGTTTCTTGCGGACATCAAACTTCTCCTGGCAACCGATATCAATAAACAGATCCTTGATCTCAGGAACTTTCTTGCGTTCTTCGGGCGTGAGCATATGCGGCGGTGTGGCACCGACGACACCTATCAGTGGACCCTTCTCAGTAATGATCCGCATTCTCTGCCCTACCGCCACCGGTCCCCACCAACCGCCGAGCTGCAGAAACTTGATGTAGCCCTCTTTTGTTACCTCCTTGACCATGAACCCGATCTCGTCCATGTGGCCCACGACCATAACCTGCGGTGATTCCACACTGCCCTTTTTCCAGGCCATGATGGAACCAATCTTGTCGTATTCGAGCTTGGAAGCCAAAGCCTCCATCTCCCGGGCCATTATCTTTCGGACTTCGCTTTCATAACCAGAGACACCGTTGGCCTCTGTCAATTCTTTGAGCAGCAGTTCAGTATTGTCCAAGACGTCACCTCGTAGTCTGCGGGCATAGGCGATATCGCTACACCCTGAAAATAGATTCGGCAAATATATGCTGAGAGTCGAAGGAAAGCAACACCGACACTCTGACGAACCTGTAGCTCGCCAAATATTCCTAGGTATCAGGCCTGAATATGCCCGGTCAGGTCAGCCAGCCTCTCGATACGACGATCGGCGGCAGGCATCTCAGGCGGGTATTCGCGCTTGGCAACAACTTTCAGGATGGCATGCATCCCGATCCCGGTCGGACCCTCAACGTCTTCCATGTAGCGATCACCTACATAAACAGCCTCGCCAGGAGCCACTCCCGCTCGGTTAATCGCATGATGGAAAATATCAGGGTGGGGCTTTCGCAAACCGAATGAAGAGCTGAAAACGGCGAAATCAAGGAACGGTTCAACTCCAAACCGCTTGAGTTCTCCGCGATGCGCCCGCTCTGGGAAAACCGTATTCGACACCAGTCCCATGACAGAACAGGCGGACTTGAGTGTGTCCAGAGTCTCCAGCACATCTTCGTACACGAACAGCCGTGATTGGACCGGCTCGTAGTAAGCGTCAAAAAAAGCGTCTATCAGATTGTCATCAAACGGAATATTCAGCCGCTCAAAGAGCTGACGGGCCACAGTAGGAACATCCCATTCTACCAGCGATTCGAGCGCTCTCTCTCGATATCCCTGCCTCACCTTGGCGAAAGCATCGTGGAACTCCGTTTCACCGGGGAGATCGTATCCCTTGCTCAGAAGGTACTTGCGCCCGCTCTCAGCGCATTCCACTCCAAGTTCGTCCCAGGGAATAGTTTCGTACTCAATCAGGGTAGATCCCAAATCAAAGATGATTGCTCGCGGTTGTAGTTTGTCCACTGTTTATGTCTCGTGTTTGAGTGCAGATTCTATGATCATGTTTACCAATTGGTCAAAGCTAATGCCTGCACACCCCAACGACATCGGAGAGAGTGACAGGCTGGTCATCCCCGGAAGGGTGTTTACTTCCAGGCAGTAGAAATCGTTGCTTTTGTCCAGGATGAAATCAACCCGTACGAGTCCCGAAGCACCGACTGCCTCATAGACTCTCTCGGCAGCCTGTTTCATCTTCTCGGTCAGTGTGCTTTCCAAATTCGCCGGAGCAACATACTCGCTCTTGCCTTTAGTGTACTTGGCTTCGTAGTCGTACAGACCGCTTTCTGCCTTGATCTCCACGACCGGATAGGCTTTGCCGTCGAACACGGAGACAGTCAACTCCCGCCCGGCAATGTACTCCTCAACGAGCACTTGACTGGAATACCCTGCAGCCATCTGGACTGCTTCGGCAATATCTTCCTGGCGCGTCACCTTGGACAAACCGATAGTCGAGCCGCCGTCGTTTGGTTTAACAATCACCGGACAAGGGAAGTAGTGCTTGATCTCGTCGACAACATCATCGACACTATCCCTGCGCTCCAACTGACACAGTGCCCAGCGAGGCGTAGGCACATCAACAGCAGCCATCAACCGTTTGGTCATGGCCTTGTTCATTGCCACCGCCGAAGCCGTCATGTCCGAACCGGTGTATTTCTTGCCGACCAGATGCAACAGACTCTGGATAGTGCCATTCTCACCGGTACCGCCGTGCAGAGCAATGAACACCACGTCCACGTCATCCATGTGTGCGGCGGCGAGTGAATTCGCCAGAGCGTGCGGTTTCGACGATTCCACTGCGCTGATTTCGTCCGGAGTTACTTCTGTAACGGAAAGAAACTTCCCGTCAGGTCCAAGCAACAACTTCCCGGTCGAAGGGTCAATCGCAGTCACTTCGTGCCCAAGCCGATGCAGCGCGTCGAATACCGCTGCCCCGCTCGAAAGCGAAACTTCCCTCTCACCGGAGCTTCCTCCTGTCAGGAGCAGTACTTTCATGCTTTCTGACCTCCACGGAATTTCTGAAAACGCCGAAAAACATATACAACAAGCAAGACCGCCAGTGCCGGCCAGAGTATCGTCCGATACGTCTTGAAGTAGTATGCAACTGTATCCATGTTCTCCATCAACATATATCCGATATACATCAGAACTCCACAAAAGAGGCAGTACGAAATTGCGGTGTAAGCAAACATGCGTGCTGCTGGATAGCTGCTGACACCTGCCACCAGCGACAGGATGACGCGACAACCTACTACAAAGCGCGAAGATATAAGTATCAGTGGACCCCACTTACTGAAATAATTCTCCACTTTGATAATATCTGCCGCTGAGAAATATCGATAGTTCTTACGTATGAAAAAATCCCGCCCGTAGCGCCTCCCCAGCAAATATATGATCATGACCGAAGCCATTCCTCCACACACTACGACGAGCACTGTCGGCAACCAGTGAAGCCGCGTTGTTGCCACCAGTCCGCCGGCTGCAACAATAAAACTGTCGCCGGGAAACGGAGGGAAAAGATTCTCCACAAAACAAGCTGCAAGAATCAACAGGTAAACCCACAGGGTCCCATAGGCGAACATCAAATCCAGATACTGATCAATCTGTACGATAGATTCACTCATCGGATACAATCAAGCAGACCGCCGAGGCGGCGATTCCTTCTTCACGGCCAACCAGGCCGAGCTTCTCGGTTGTGGTCGCCTTGACGCCAACGCTGCCAACTTTAATGTGCAACACGCGACCTATATTCTCTTTCATCGCAGAAATGTGGGGGGCCAGCTTTGGACGTTCTGCCATCACAATGGCGTCAACATTGACGATTGTAGAGAAGCCTGCTTCTCTCACAAAACGAGCAACTTCGGCAAGCAGTTCACTCGAATCAGCATCTTTGAAGCGGCCATCATCCGGCGGAAAATGATGCCCGATATCACCAAGACCGGCCCCACCCAGCAGAGCATCGGCAATGGCGTGGAGCAATACGTCGGCGTCGCTGTGTCCCAGTAATCCGCGATCATGCGGAATCTCAACCCCGCCAATAACCAACCGTCGGCCTTCGACCAGCCGGTGAACATCAAAGCCGTGCCCTATCCTGAGTCGTTTCATTGATTCCATTACTGCCCTATTCCCGTCCCAGCAGCATTGCCGCCAGTTCCATGTCGTCCGCCGTGGTCACTTTTGGATTGGGTGCCGTTGGCTCCACAATCTTCACCTTAAACCCGCGAGCCTCGATAAGTGACGCATCATCTGTAAATTCGACACCTCCCGCTTTCTCGGCGGCTCGATGTGCCTCTATAATCAAATCATACTGAAACACTTGCGGTGTCTGCGCCAGGTAGAGCGAGCTCCGATCCAGCGTGGCAAATATGAAACCCTGCTCGGCACGCTTGATGGTATCGGTCGCCTTTGCGGCAAGAATGGCCGCCCGCTCTTCGATTGCCGTATGGACCACGGCATCAATGTCGTCGGGGTTCGTTGCCGGTCGGGCACCGTCATGGATTGCCACAAAGGAAGTCGAAATCGGAAGGCGCTCCAAACCGCGCAGGACTGACTCCCTGCGAGTATCGCCGCCGTTGACTACCTTGACCACCTTGCGAAAGCCATAAGGATCAACAACCTTTTCGGAAGTATACAACATCTGCTCAGATGCAACCACTACTGCTATCTGATCGATCGAAGCCGCAGCTTCAAACCGGCTGATTGTCCACGACAGCAGGGGACGGCCACAGAGTTCACGGAACTGCTTGGGGACCGACCCGCCAAATCGTTTTGATTCACCAGCCGCTACAATAATTGTCCAGGTTTTCATCACCGTGAAATATAGCCCCGCTCCGAATGACACAAAAGCGTTTTATAGAATGAGCATGGCATCGCCGTAGCTGTAGAACCGGTAACGCTCGCAGACAGCTTCGGCGTAAGCTTCCAGAATTCTCTCTCGCCCGACAAGCGCCGCGACAAGAACCAGCAGCGATGATTTGGGTAAATGAAAGTTGGTCACCAGATGATCGAAAGACCGGAATTGGTGACCGGGCTTGATATATAGGTCAGTCATGCCGCCAAACGGTTGAATTTCACCATTTACATAATCAGCCGATTCCAGCGTACGCACGGTTGTTGTACCGACAGCGAACACCGCCCCACCCCGGTCTCTGACCTGGTTGAGAGTCGCTGCTACATGAGCCGGTAGTTCGGCGTACTCTGCATCAACCGTGTGCTTCTCGATATTGTCAGTTTGGATCGGTTTGAATGTCCCCGGCCCCACATGAAGGGTCACTTCCAATACCGTAACCCCGCCTGCCTTTAAGCGGTCAAGCAGCGACCGTGTGAAATGAAACCCTGCCGTGGGTGCCGCCACTGCGCCGGATCGGTTCTTATCAGCGTACACCGTCTGGTAGCGCCTGATATCCGATGGTTGATCTTCACGACCGATGTACTGAGGCAGTGGCACATGACCGTACCGAGAAATGATTCGTGCACACGCGGTGGGGGAGCCAAACAGCACCTGCCAGCGACCGTTGTTCATATCCGTCAGCAGTTCCAGCGACAGCTTATCGTCAAAGAACACCCTCTCCCCTTCCTTCAGACGCCGTGAGGGCCGTGCCATCGCCTCCCAGACCTCTCCGGGCTCGTCGTCTAGTCTCCGGATGAGAAATACTTCGACCTTCCCACCAGTGATTCTCTTCCCCAGCAGACGAGCTTTGAACACCCGAGTGTTATTGACTACAAGCGCATCCCCCATTTTTAGATAATCAGGGAAGCCCTGAAATCTCTCGTGCCGAAAGTCAGTGCCCCCCCTGTCAAGCAGCAACATTCGTGATTGCTCGCGACGCCGCGCCGGGAATTGCGCAATCAGCTCTTTGGGAAGATGATAGTCAAATAAGGAAACATCCATTGGCGCTAACAGGTTGTTAAGGAAGTGTTCGATAACGCTCTAAGACCAACACTCATGTCATCCTCGCGTCATCCCTGTTTCCCCTTCGTCATCCCCGCGCAGGGGCTTGTTGAAAAAGCCACTACTTCCAGATATCCATGTTCGAGTGACGGTGCTGCCACCGCCTGCGGATGGTTTTTCAACACTCTCGCAGGCGGGGATCCATCTTCTCTTCTTCGTTGCCTGGCCCCCGCCTTCGCGGGGGTGACGGGAGAGAGCGCGGGGGGGACGGGTTACACAAAGCTGTCGCGATTTCATCATTCGTTCTGTGTTTTTCAACAGCCTGCTAATGCCCGTCGAACAAGGTCAGGCGATCCATCCAGATTTGGATTAGAGTCTTTTGCTCCGATGACAGTTCCCGAGGAAACGGCTCGTCCTTTAGGCGGCCTTCCAGCGCACTCAACGCCGCCTGTGTGTCAGCCACTGTCAGAATCTCGCCGGTCTCTTCTTTGAGCTTATCACGGAACTTGATAGTCTCTTGAACCAGCACATTGAGCACGTGGGAGGCACCCCGGCTCTCCCCAAGAACTGTGTCCTGCATTGCTTCGACCAACAACCGAAGCTGCTCCTCTGATATTTTGCTATCTTTCTGCGCCAAATCTATACTCCCGGTTGTAGCAACAGCTGGATACTACTGCCCCGCTCAAAGATTTCTCGCTCAAAACATGTTTACCTGGCCATCGCCACCGGTCAGCTTTAATCCAAGATGTTCCGCCGCCGCGGCCGACGCCAGCCTGCCACGTCTGGTTCGCTGGACAAAGCCTATCTTGAGAAGGTACGGCTCCACCATATCAACCAGCGTGTCGACCTCTTCGCTCAGGGTCGCTCCGATAGCCTCGATCCCCACCGGGCCGCCATTGTAGTACTTTATTATCGTCTCCAGCAGCTTGCGATCCAGTGCATCCAGCCCCATCGAGTCAATTCCCTCAGTGTCAAGAGCGATCTCGGCGATTTTCGCATCCACTTTGCCATCACCCTTGACAGCGGCGTAGTCGCGCACCCGACGCAGGAGCCGGTTGGCGATTCGCGGTGTACCGCGCGAACGCGACGCCACCACTTCGGCGGCTTCAGGTTTGATCTCGATCTCAAGCAGCTTGGACGAGCGAAGTACAATCTTGACCAGATCTTCCGGCGGATAGAAATCTATATGGTAGTACAATCCAAACCGGTCCCGAAGCGGCGCGGAGAGCATTCCGGCGCGAGTGGTTGCCCCAATCAGCGTAAACCGCTTGAGCGGCACGTTTATGACCTTTGCAAACGCACCCTTATCGACCACGAAATCGACCTTGAAATCTTCCATCGCCGGATAGATGAATTCCTCAATCACTGGTGACAATCGGTGAATCTCATCAATGAACAGTATATCGCCTTCGCTCAGGTTAGTGAGAATACCCATCAAGTCACCCGCTCGCTGAAGCGCCGGCCCGGATGTCGAGATAAGTTTGGAGTCCATCTCGTGCGCGATAATGTGTGCCAGTGTCGTCTTGCCAAGTCCCGGAGGACCGTGCAGCAGAAGGTGTTCAGTAGGCTCCCCGCGTCCCTGCGCAGCTTTAACCAACACTTCAAGTTTACCGCATAACTCCTTCTGCCCTACATACTCAGCAAGTGATTGCGGACGAAGAGAAAACTGTGTGAGATCCTCGTCGGGACCTAGTTGTCCCCCGGATACTACCCGTTCGCGTGCCATCAGGATTGCTCCATGGCGCTCTGACCGGCGCGGAATATCAGCGAGATCAACTCTTCGGCGCGGTCAACTTTCGGGTGATTCTTTACTGCGGTGTCAATCATCTGTTGGGCCTCAGTGCGAGAATACTGCAACTGCTCCAAAATAGCCAGCGCTTCGTCAACGAACGGTGGAGTCTTGGTATAGCGCGCAGCCAGTGGCTGTGAGCTTTTCGCCAGAGCAAACTTGGCGGTCTTACCGTGAAGTTCCGCCACAATCTTCTCCGCCAGCCTCCCCCCTACTCCCGGAAGCCGTTTGAGTTGGTCGGCGTCCTTAGTCTCAATTGCCGCCGCGATTTCGCTGATCGGAAGCACCAGCGACTTGAGCGCCTTCTTCACACCCAGCCCCGGCACCTGTGTGAAAAGCGAGAAGAACTCGCGGTCGATGGGATCAGTGAACCCAACCATACGCGGGTAGTGATTGGATTTTCTGTCGCCGGCCTCAATATAGTAAATAGTGTCAAACTCGATTTCGTTTCCAATCTGGCCGTTGTCTTTGAGTCGTTCAGCCAGCGCCGACGGGAGAAGCACTTCGTAGTATATCCCCCCATTCTCAACCAGCGCGAATTGAGCGTTGATCTGTGATAACGTCCCTCTTATGCGACTTATCATGAAAATACCGCCTGTTGGTGAAGGGATCGACAGTGGCACAGCGCGATAGCCAGGGCGTCGGCCGCATCCGGCGGCTCCGGGATTGTCGGAAGCTGCAGTGTTGACTGAACCATCCGCTGCATCTGGGCTTTGCTCGCCCGGCCGTTACCAGTGAGTGATTTCTTGATGCGAGTCGAGGCGTAGGAGAAAACCTCAATCCCCGCTTCAGCAGCCTTGAGGAAAACTACCCCCCGCGCATGCCCCATAATGATGGCAGTCTTCGGGTGCTGATAGTGCGAGTAGAGATCTTCAATAGCCATCGCGTCGGGTTTGAACTGCGCCATAATGCCCTCGATCTCCGACGCAATCTCCAGCAACCTGCGAGCAGTCGTCTCCGATTGCTGGGTACGGATAACTCCAGCTTCGATCAGAGTAATCCCGCTACCGTTAGCGTCGTGCACCTGTAGCACACCGTAACCGGTGATATTAAGCCCGGGGTCTATGCCAAGAACAGTCATACCCCATGATATCCCTGAGCAACCCTGATTTCAACTACAAAGATAGGGGTTGGATGAGGATGTGATTTCACTCTTGTAGGTCGGTGTTCCGAGGGCGCTTTGGCGACCGAGAAACCCAGACATCCCCTTCAGCTTCTGGTACAAGGGCGGGTCCGTCTTCTAACCCGCCAATGATTCAGTCCTGCCAGTTGTCTCTCCCCCCTTAGTCATTCCTGCGCAGGGGCTTGTTGATAAAGTCACCACTTCCAAGTATTCATACTCGAGCGGCGGTGCTGCCAGGTGTCCCTGCCTGGCAGTCGGGGGAATCCGGAGGGTTTTTCAACAAGCCCGCAGGCAGGAACCCAGTCATCTTGATTCTTCTGTCACCCAGTAACGGTACACTCATGTCTCAGATTGTATACCAGTTTCTGGATTTCTTGACTCTGAAAGTGGCCGCTCTTGATTCACGTGATATCAGTAGCCCACTCTCTCGTTCGAGTAGGCGAGCGTGAACTGTAATCTCGATGGTCTTTTCCTTGCACTCAAGCGGCACGAGAATACCATCATGAATCAAGAAACTGGTGTGTACGATTCTGCCGTCCCATATCTGAAACACGTCCTCAAACGGACTCGGCTCTTGGTATCCGAAGAGGTCGTACCCACGCTTCATGCTTAAGCGATTATCCTCCGTGCCTGTGATAGGGTTATGGCAGTAGCCCTCATCAATACAAGCACCGCGGAAACAGATACTGTCAATCACAAATACTGGAGTAATGGCAATTTCTGCAGAGTCTGGTATTTCTTTGATGAATATATCCTCCAATTGACTGGGTTGCCACATCTTCCAAATACCTTCTAGCATTGTCTGCCTGTCTGAATCGCGTGTCGAAAGCGGTGTATAACAGGTATCAGCTAAAAGGCAATCGCCACTGAAACAGATGCTTTCAATAACGATTACAGGTATAGTGTCGATATTGGAGGAGTCTGAAATCGGCCTCTTGAAGCTCACTCTGCAGTCAACAGGGAAACCGCGCAGAAGATCCATAGCCCCCCCGTCAGCTCAATGTTATACATGCCAAACTGCATCGGTTCAGCATAATTTGGACACAGAGGACTTGAAGTTAAGACGTGGTTTTGTAGATTTGGCATGTAAAGAAGGAGTTCATTATGAATGCCAGAGGAAACCAGAGTCCGGATTCCGTAGTCAAAGAGATACGCCGTAACACGAGGCGACATTACAC